>JAWLDL010000126.1:0-6549 GCA_041686675.1 Spirochaetia bacterium
CCGGGCCAGGGCCAACCGGCGACCTCGAACTTGTTCGGGGAGCCTGGTCGGGTCTGGCCCGAGGCAGGGGCGGGGAACGCTCTGTCCGCTTACCCCGGCGAACCGCGCCCGCGCGGGTGCCCGTGGCGCGTGCCGCGCGCGACCTTCGAGCTTGCTCGGGGAGCGCCAGCGGTACGTGTCACGAGGTACCCGCGCGGTGGCGTATTTGCTAATCCATGCCCGTCTCATACCCCGGCTCGTCCTCGAGGGAGGAGTCGTAGATGGTCTGGCGGCGGTTGAGCTGGAAGGCGAGGACGGCGGTGAGGCCGGTGGAGACGCCGTGCTGGATGCCGAAGATCTCGATGCCGATGATGGCCGCGGCGATGGGGATGTTGAGGGTGCTTGCGAGCATGCCGGTGAAACCGGCGGCGATCATCGCGTGATACTCGAGGGAGCCTTCCGCGACACCCATGAGGTCGGCCGCGACTCGGCCGAGGAGCATGCCGATGATGGCAGCGGGTCCGGTGAAGCCGCCGCTGAGGCCCGAGCCGACGGTGATGGAGTTTGCCATGAGCTTGAGCGCGGCGAGAATCAACAGGACCACCACGATAGGAACCGACGGCGGCAGATTCCCGTAGAGGCTGGTGCTGCCACCGGAGGTAAGATCGGCGACAACGTACTCGCTCGTTCCCATGATCTCGGGGTTGATGAGCCACGTCACGCCGGCGGCGATGACGGTGCCGGTGAGCACCTTGGTAACGACGCCGGTCGTCTCGTCGCGCCGCGAGAAGCGGGCCACAAGCCCGTAGAAGCCGCTGTAGGCGCGGCCGGTGACGCCGGTGAGAACCGCAACGAGCAGCACGGGCAGCAGGAGCTCCGGGTGGACGGCCGTGGCCGGCGCCGGCAGCGTGTATAGGGGCGGCCGCATGAGCGGGGTGATGTCGAAGAGCACCGCAAGGTGAGCGCCGATCGCACTTGCTATGATGGCGGGGAAGAGCTGGCGGTAGCGCATCTCGTTCTTCTGCATGATCTCGACGGCGAAGACGCCGGCGCCGACGGGGCTGCGAAAGACCACCGCAACCGCCGCGGCGAGCCCCGCGGTGGTTGCGGTGGCGAGATCCGCCTTTGTGAACCAGGTGCCGCGAAGGCGCTGCCCCAGGGTGGACATCACCCCGGCCGTGACACGCCCGACCGGCCCCACGATGCCGCCGTTTCCGAAGGTGCCGAGGGTCGCGAGGGATGCGAGATACTTGCCGATTGTCTCAGAGAGATCGAGTCGCCCACCGTAGGTGCGGTGACCGTGCACATAGGAGGGGATGCCCTCTCCGGCACAACGCGGATCGATGCGATAGATGAGCGTTCCCGTGACGAGGGCACCGCCGAGTGCAAAGAGGGGCAGGGGAAGGCCGGTGTCGCGAAGAAGCCGGTGGAGCCCCATCACCAGGAACAGGAAGCTTCCGACGACGGCGACGCCGCAGAGCGCGGCTACGATGCCGATCAGGATCCACTTCAGAAGCAGAAACGGTGAGCGCTGGCCTGTGGAATCAGGTGCCGTCAGGGTCGCCATGACTTCGCGCTTCGACCGCGACTATTCCTCTTCTTCGCGAAATTTTGCGGAAACGGTACGAATGTTCGGAAGGACTTTGAAGAAGATGTCGATGAGCCCGGGGTCGAACTTGCTGCCCGACAGGCGCCGCATCTCTTCGAGAACATCTTCCTCGCCCCACGCATCCTTGTAGACCCGCTTGCTGGAGAGCGCGTCGTAGACGTCACAGATTGCGACGATCCGGCCGAAGAGGGGAATCTCCTCCTCCCGCTTGCCGAGCGGACGGCCGTCGCCATCCTGTTTGACCGTTTCGCCGGTTTCGACATCGACGTGACCGGGATAGCCGGTGCCGTCCCAGTTCTCGTGATGGGTAAGGGCGACGACCTGGGCAAGCTCGTCGAAGTCCGACTGCTTGTTCACGAACAGTCGCGCGCCATGGAGGGTGTGCGTCTTCATCGTCTCGTACTCTTCGGGTGTGAAGCGCGCGGGCTTTTTCAGCACGAGGTCGGAGATGGCCACCTTCCCAACATCGTGGAGCATGGCGGCCATACGGAGGTTGTCCTTGGTACGCTCGATCTCATGCGACTCGAGGCCCTGTTCGGTTGCCCATCGCTCGTAGATTTCGACGGCGAAACCGGCAACCCGGTTAACGTGTTGTCCGGTCTCTTTCGGATCTCGAAGCTCCGCCATACTGATCATGCGCAGCAGAATGGCACGGGTCATCTGCGCGCGCTGCAGGGCTACGGTCGCGTTGGTTGCGAAGTGCATGAGCATGAGCTCGTCGTCCTTGTTGAAGGCGATGGCCCTGCCGGTGGCAGACTGCTTGTTGATGAGCTGGATGACGCCGAGGATTTCGCCGATGTTTGTCCGCAGGGGAATGGCGATCATCGAGCGGCTCGTGTATCCCGACACGCGGTCGTAGGTCGGATCGAAGCCGTAGGGCGCATCGTCGGGAATGCTGTAGACGTCCTTGATGTTCACCGGTTCGCCGGTGGCGGCCGCGTAACCGGAGATGCTCTTGGTGTTTACCGGCACGGTGAACACTTTGTAAATGAGCTTCTCTCCGGGCGGCAGCTTGGCCTGCAGCGTGTCGTTCTGGGCGTAGTTGATGACAAGCTCATCGCCGCGGCGGATATAGATCGATCCGGCGTCTGCGCCGGTGACACGACGCGACTCTGTGAGGATGCGCTCGAGCAGGATGTCGAGGTCCTGCAGCTTGTTGAGCTCCGAGTCGAGGCTTATGATCTCTTTGAGCTTCTGCTTATCTGATGACATCTGCTCTTCTGAATATCGGCCGATATTCTAATATATCCATACCCGAAACGACCAGAGGCTCCGTCTCGCGCTCGTTGACAGCGCGAGCTCGCCGCGGATATACTTTTTCGTGGTTACGTGAGACACTCAGAGTCGAACTACATGCACAAACATCATTCGCGGCCCGGCCGAGGCGGTTCCGGCCTCGGGCGTGGACGTAGACATAGACGGGCGCGAGGCCCTCGCGAACCGGGTCATCATCTTTCCATCTCCGATCTCGACATAGGGGAATCTGCGGTCATCGTGGGGTATCACGGCGGCGGGTCATCCTACCGCAGCAAGCTGCTGTCCATGGGGCTCACCCGCGGCACCACGATCCGGCTCACGAAAGTCGCGCCGATGGGTGACCCGGTAGAGATCGAGGTGCGGGATTTCAGCCTGTCACTCCGCAAGGACGAGGCCGGAGTGCTGCAACTCGAGCGGGTCGAGGCCTGAGTCCGGAGCCCGGACACCGGAGCCCCCGATGGAGACGAATGCCACGACTCGTACTCGCACCGTAGCGGTTGCGGGAAACCCGAACAGTGGAAAAACCACCCTCTTTAACGGCCTCACCGGCAGCAAGCAGCGCATCGGAAACTGGCCGGGCGTCACCGTGGAGAAGAAAGAGGGGCTCCTCAATTTCGAATCCGTGGGCGAGTTCCTCTCCTCCCCGTTCATGAACGAGTATCAGCACACCACGAGACCGGAGCGTGCGCCGGTGGGGCGGGGAGTCGAGCAGGTCCATCTGGTCGATCTGCCCGGTATCTATTCGCTCTCGGCAAGCTCCGAAGACGAGATCGTGGCACGGAACTTTCTGCTGAGCTCGGATGTCGACCTCGTGGTGAACATCGTCGATGCGTCGAACCTCCAGCGGAACCTCTACCTGACGCTTCAGCTCGTCGAGCTGCAGGTTCCCCTCCTCATCGTCCTGAACATGATGGACGTTGCCGAGAAAAGGGGCCTCTCAATCGATGTGGATCACCTCTCCGAGCATCTCGGCGTCCCCGTCATTCCGGCCAGCGCAACCGAGCGCGGCTCGATTCGTTCGGTGAAGCAGGAGCTCTATCGCAGCCTGCAGGATCCGAGTGTTCCCTCGGCTCGGGTCGATTATCCGAAGGAGTTCGAGGCCGCGATCTCCCGGTGGGAAGCCCCGCTCGGGGAGGTTGCACAGAGCGTGGGGGCGAATCCGAGGTGGCTTTCGGTGAAGCTTCTCGAGCAGGACCCGTGGATCACGCAACGGGTGGTTGCCGAGGGCGCACTGCCTGCCGAGGCAATTGATTCGGTCATCGAGGGGATTCGCCACCACACCCGCGAGGACCCCGATGTCGTCATTGCCGATTACCGCTACGGGTTCATCCACGGGCTCACCAAGCACATCTCCCGCAGCAAGCTGAATCGCCAGTCCATGACAGATCTCATCGACCGTGTGGTGATGAACCGCCTCCTCGGCATTCCGATCTTCTTTGCGGTCATGTACCTGGTGTTCTGGTTCACGATGGTGGTGGGCGACTCCTTCATCGACTTCTTCGATATCCTCTTCGGAACGATTTTCGTGGACGGCTTCGGCGCGGTCCTTCGCACGATTGCCGCCCCGGACTGGCTCGTGGCGATTCTCGCGGGCGGCATCGGTGCCGGCATCCAGACGGTGGCGACCTTCGTTCCCATCATCTTCGCAATGTTTCTCGCCCTTGCCGCACTCGAGGACTCCGGCTACATGGCGCGGGCCGCCTTTGTCATGGACCGCTTCATGCGATGGGTGGGACTTCCGGGAAAGAGTTTCGTGCCGATGATGGTCGGCTTCGGTTGCACGGTGCCGGCGATCATGGGGACGCGCACCCTCGACACCAGGCGCGACCGCTTCATGACGATCTTTATGGCGCCGCATATGTCCTGCGGTGCCCGGCTGCCCGTCTACGCCTTCTTTGCCGGGGCCTTCTTCCCCGCGAGCTCGGGCTTCGTCGTGTTTTCCCTCTACGTGGTGGGGATCGTCATCGCGGTTCTCACCGGCCTGCTGCTCAAGCACACGCTGTTTCGCGGCGAGGTCTCTCACTTCATCATGGAGCTTCCTCCGTACCACGCACCCCGCGGCCTGCATATCCTCTCCCACGCGTTCGAGCGTCTGAAGGTGTTCGTATATCGAGCCGGGGTGACCATCACGATCATCGTGGCCGTTCTCAGCGTGGTAAACTCGATCGGGATCGACGGGAGCTTCGGGCGGCAGGACACCGGGGATTCGGTGCTTGCCGGGCTCGGCCGTGCGGTCACTCCGGTGTTCGCTCCGATGGGTATCGAGGACGAGAACTGGCCGGCGACGGTGGGCATTTTCACCGGTATGTTCGCAAAGGAAGCGGTGGTCGGCACGCTGAGCTCGCTCTACAGCCAGAGCGATCAACGCACCGCCGGCGGCGAGGTGGATATACTCGGCGGCCTCGGCGAGGCGGTTGCCAGCATCCCGGAGAATCTCTCGGGCGCGTTTTCGGGGCTGCTCGATCCGCTGGGGTTCGGTGACGCCGGCGGCGGGGCCCCGGCAGGTGACGCCGCCGGCGGTGCTACTCCGCGCGCACCCGAAGGCGGCGCAGCGGCCGTCGGCGAAGGCCGCGGCGAGCCGGTGGTGTTTCAGCGCATGAAGGCGAGGTTCGACTCGGCGGGCGCCTACGCCTACCTGCTGTTTATCCTCATCTACATTCCCTGTGTTGCCGCCATGGGTGCGGCGGTCAAGGAGATGGGTGGCGCATACGCTGCGGTCATGGGTGTGTATCAGACCGTGCTCGCGTGGATCGTTGCCACCCTCTACTACCAGCTCACAGCAGGCGCCGCCGTGGTGCCTGTGCTCGTGGCGATGGGACTTCTCGGCGCGATCATTGTGTCGTTCGCGGTTGCCGGGCGCCTGGCTACAACTCCCGCAGCCTCGTGAGTGTCTTCTCGTCGAACTCCGCAAGCCCCGCGTCGGGAAGGCGCAGGGTGAGCTCGAGCCAGTTCCGATTCCGTGAGACCACCTCGGCCAGAATTGCCATTCCCTCATCGACGTGCCCGGCATTCAGAAGGTTGACCCCGTGCCAGTAGTGCAGCTCCAGGTTGTCGGGTTGCAGATCCTCGGCAGCGCGGAACTCTTCGAGCGCCCGGCGAACATCCCCCGCTTCCATCGCGGCGTCACCCGCATCGGCGTGACGGTAGGCCCGGTGGATCGCGAGCAATCGTTCGAGCTCAGTCAGCGGATTGTGGTGGTCCTCCACCCGCAGGTCGAGCACGCGGTCGTCGGCGGCGCGGCCGGTGGCCTCGGTCCTGACGATGACCATCGCGGCGGACTGCCGGCCGCGGATGTCGCCTCCCTCGTATTCGGCGGCCTTGAGGGCGGTCAGCATCCGGTGGGAAAGGGAGCCCTCCTCGGCGTCGAAGGCCTGTGACATGGCCTCCCAGACCGTGTCGTTGAGCATCATGTTTGCCTGGCAGGAATAGTCGGTGCTGGTCACGTGCCCCGCCTCGGCTATGCATGTCTCGCCGGTGTGGGTGACAGGTGCCTGCCCGGGGGCGAGAAGCGCGACCTGGCGGTAGGCGCTGCCCTCGTCTGACTCGAGCAGCTTTGAGAGCGCGTCGCGCGGTGAGTGGCCTGCCTCGAGCAGCGCGAGGCCGTCGGGCCCGAACTGGGCGTTTACCAGGGCCTGGGTGGCAACCACGCCGACCCCGGCGCGGGCCCAGGGCACGATGGAGCCGACGGAAAAGTAGTGCGACTG
>JAWLDL010000127.1:0-6542 GCA_041686675.1 Spirochaetia bacterium
GGCCCAGCTCGTAGGCCCGCGCCCGGTCAATCACGAGCTCGACCTGCGGAAGCCCCTCCTCGAGGTCCACCGACGGCTCGGTCACTTCGGGAAAGTCCGAGGAGATGAGCTCACGGATGCGCTGCGCAACCTCCTGCGCCCGCTCCAGGTCCTGTGACTGCACGAGCACGTCGATCGGCGGGGCGTTGAAGGGCCCGCCGCCCGGGCCGCCGCCGGCGTCGAAGGAGAAGTTCACCCCCGGGAACTCGTCGAAGTGGGAGCGCAGGATGTCTTCCACCTCGTCGGAGGATTCCTCCCGCTGCGCGATATCGGGAAGCGTCACCGCAAAGGTCCCCCGGTAGGAGCGGCTCGCGCCGAGGAAGCCGCCGAAGCTGCGCTCGCCCGCGCTGATGATGATGTCGTTGTAGGTCGTTACTTCGTTCTCAACGATGCCGGCAAGCCGCTGCATGACCTCCTCGGTACGCTCGAGCCGTGTCCCCACGGGAAGCTCGACCGACACCTGCACGGTATCCGAGGGCTGCGGCGGGGTAAGCTCGAACCCGATTCTCGGAACAAGGGCAACGCTGCCCCCGAGAATCGCCACGGCAATCAGCAGCGTGATGAGCTTGTGATTGAGCGCGAAACCGAGCGCCCTCTGATAGCCCCGGTCGAGCGATCGGAACGCCCCGTCCGCGCGATCGTCTACTGCTTTAAGCAGGCCCTTGAGTGGCCGCTGCTTGCGCGAGGAGATGGGCAGGTACCGGCTCGAGAGCACGGGGATGAGGAACATCGCCACGAGCAGCGAGGAGCCGAGGGATATCACGACGGTGAAGGCAAGCCCGGAGAAGAGCTCCCCGATGAACTCGAGCTGCCGTCGGAATACTGCAAGCGGCGCGAAGACGCTGATCGTCGTCAGCGTGGAGGCGACGATTGCGTTTATCATCTCCTGACTTCCGAGCACAGCGGAGGCCCGCAGCTTCGCACCCTTCTCACGATAGCGGTAGATGTTCTCCAGAATGACAATGGAGTTGTCGACGAGCATCCCGACGCCCAGGGCGAGCCCGGTAAGTGTCATGAGGTTCAGGGTGAGACCGGAGAAATACATCACCGAGAGCGTGACGACGAGGGACACCGGGATCGCCAGCCCGATGATGAGGGTGGTACGTACGCTTCGCAGAAAGACGAACAGGATGACCACCGCGAGGATGGCACCGGTAATGGCCGCCGTCGACACCTGCTCGAGCGAGGCGCGAATGACGTCGGTCGTGTCGATAATGACGCCCACCTCAGTACCGATTGGAAGCGCCTGGTTTATCTCGGGCAACTTGGCGCGTACGGCGTCTGCAACCTCGACGGAGTTGGTGCCGCTGCGCTTCTGCACGATGACGAAAACACCCGGCTCGCCGTTCACGTAGACCGCGCTCTCCTGCTCCCGGTATCCGTCGTAGACCTCGGCGATATCGCGGAGCAGGATGGGTGTCGGCGAGGCGGCGCCGCTGCCGCCGCCTCCGGCACCGCCCGCAGAAGCCGCACCCGGCACCGCCGCGGCACCGCCGGAACCGCTACGATAGGTCACCACCACCTCGCGGATCTCCTCGATGGTGTCGTATTCACCCTCGGTGCTGATGAGGAAATTGGTGTTGCCCTGGGTGATGCTGCCACCGGCGACCTGCACGTTCTGGCTGCGCACCGAGTTGGCCACCTGCTGCATGGTCAGGTCGTAGGCATCGAGGCGGTTCTGGGGAATCTCCACGCGGATGATGCGCTCGCGTCCGCCGTTGACTGCTGCCAGCGAAACACCCTCGATCTGCTCGAGCCGGGGCTGCACGATGTCCTGGGCAAGCTCGCGCAGCGCCTCAGAGGACCGGTTGCCCGACATCTCGAGCTGGAGAATAGGAATGAGGGAGGGATCAAACTTGAAGATCTGTGGAGAGGTCGCCTCCTCGGGCAGCTGCTCCTTGACGAACTCGAGGCTGTCGCGGACGTCGTTCGCGGCCTCGGCCATATTCGTCCCCCATATGAACTCCATCGTGATCTGACTGCTTCCCGATGATGAGGTGGAGGTTATCTTCTGTATGTTTCCCACATTGGAGAGCTGACTCTCGAGTGGTCGCGTGATGGTCTGCTCGATCTGTTCGGGCCCGGCGCCGGAGTAATTGGTGAAGACGATGAGCACCGGCGGGTCGACCTCCGGAAAGAGATCGATCGCGAGACCACTCGCAGCGTAGAGCCCGAATCCGATCACGAGGATGAAGATGATCAGCGTCGTTGTCGGACGGTTTACGACGGTTCGGGTGACGCTCATGATCCCTCCCGTTCAGCGATGACGTGCTCCGGGGAGAGCGCCTCGACCTCCTCGATTACACGGACCTCCGCGCCGTCGTCGAGGAGGGACTGTCCCTGAATGACCACCTGCTCGTCGGCTTCCAGGCCGTCGGTTATCTCTACCTGATTGCCGATGCTGATGCCGAGGTCGACCTCTCGCTGCTCAACCGTGTCGTCATCTGTCAGGACGAATACGTAGGGTGTATCGAAGCGGCGAACCACGGCCTCACTCTGTACTTTGATAATGTCCCGCCGCACGGCGGTGACGAGGCGTATCTCCACGAACATGCCGGCCTTCACCCGCGCATCGCGCCGCACGAACTCCAGGGTGACACCCATGGTTCGCGTGGCGGGGTCCACCACGGGGCTGAGCTCGGTCACCCGCGCGGGAAAGCTCGCTTCCGGATAGGCCTCGAGAAAGATGATGGCCTCCTGACCTTCGCGGATGAGGGAAATGAAGCGCTCGGCCACTCGGGTGTTGATCTCGAGCGCATTGGTGTCCGAAATCTGAACGATCGCCACCGACGGCCCGACCGTGGAGCCGACCGACACATAACGCTGCGTTATTGTCCCGGCGACGGGCGCCCGGACCGGACTCGGCTCGAACTGCTGCCCCGGACGCGAGCGATCGACCTCCGCAATGATCTCGTTGCGGGAGACCACCTGCCCCACACGGGCCCGCATATTCGCCACTTCGCCGTTCGTGTCGGGATAGACATCCACGCTCGAGGCCGACTCCACGTCACCGTTGAGCTCGAGGTAGTTCTTGATCTCGCCTCGCACCGCACGGGTGACGTTGACCGCAAAGGCCGTGTCCTCGTCGACTCGACGGCCGCCGTCGGGCTCGGTCGTACCGGCCGGCCCGTTGCTGTCGCCGCCCGCGCCGGGCGGTCCGCCGCACCCGGCAAGCAGTAGAGGAATGAGGAGCGCTGCGAGGATTGCCGTCGCAGCGATCGTCCGGTGTGAGTGCCTAGTTCCCGTCTTCATTACTTCGCTCTCTCAGTTCGTCGATGCTGGTATTCAGCGCATACACGAGGTCGAGCAGGGCGACCACGTAGTTCTTCTGCTCGTCGAGGAGCTGCACCTGCGCCTGCTCGAGCTCGTCCTCGGCCTCGCGGACCTCGAGAAGCTCGCGATTGCCGGCGTCGTAGGCCTCCTGCGCGAGACTGAACGCCCGCCGGGCCCGCTCTACGTTGAGGCGTCGCACCTCGATGGCACTGCGGGAGGTCTCGAGCTGATCCACGAGCTGACGAATCTGGATCTCCGCGCCGGTTCGGGCCTGCTGCAGCTGGATGCGCGCCTTCTGCACGTCGTCTTTCAGGTTCTCTATCTCCACCTGCGTCCGGGAGAACGGCAGCAGCGGGTCGAGCGGCTGGGTGATGCTGATGGAGAACGCACCGCTCTGCTGATTCCAGTCGTTTTCCACGTCGTCGAACCACGGGTCGTCGAAGGGGTCGCCCGCGAAGCTCGGATCTGCCCGCCAGTTGAGGCTCAGTGTGGGGTAACGCTCCGCCCGCTTCGCGTCAAGGGAGAGTTCCTGCAGCGTGATGCTCTGGCGGGCAAGCTGGATATCGTAGCGCCGCTCGAGGTAGTCGCGGATGATTGCATCCGCCTCGAGCGAGATGAGGTCCGCCTCGATCCGGCCCTCGAGCTCGACGGGCTCCCCAGGGTCGATCCCAAGGGTCTGCTTGAAGCCCATGAGCGAACTGCGATAGCCGAGCTGCTGCTGCTCGAGCTGGGGTCTGAGGTTCTCGAGCTGCACGCGCGAGCTCAAGAGCGTGAACTCGTCGACGAGCCCGTTATCGTAGTTGATCTGCGTCTGCTCGAAGCGCTCCTCGGCCGTCTCGATGGACTCACGGGTAATGCGAATGTTCTCCTGCTGGGAGAGCAGCTCGTAGAACTGCTTTCGAACGTCCCGCCGCAGCTGCGCCTTCGCGTCCTGGAGGTTGATCACCCCCAGGTCATACTGCTGCACCGTCTGCTGGATGTTTCGAATGATCTGCAGATTCACCGAGAGTCCCGCCGAAAGCTCGGCGCCGAGGTTCCATCGCGGCCCTTCCTCGAAAGTCGGAACCGGACCGGTAGGGCCACTTTGAAAACTCAGCCGCTCCTGCACCTCGTTGACCCGCGAGAGGCTTCCCGAGGCGCTCACCTGCGGGATGAACACCGTCCAGGCGTTGTCCACAAGGCGCTTTGCCTTGCGCACGTCGATATCCTGCAGCTCCACACCGAGGTTGTTCGCCAGCGCGAGCTGCACGGCGGTCTCGGCATCGATGATGGTCACGTCCTGAATCGAGCTTCCGCTCGCACCGGTTCCGTCGTCCTGTGCGGCGGCCGTGGCGCCCGCTGCGACAAGTACTGTAAGCACCAACCAGAATCGCTTCATTTCTCGTTCTCCTCACGTCGCGAGGCCGCCGACCACCATCGGGTACAGCAGCCGAATCGGCTTGAATATATGCTGCAGACCGGAGTCTGCGCTCGGCTCTTCCCCGGTTCTCCGTTCGAGAACCGGACGCATGATCAGATGATGCAGGTAGGCGACCACTTCGAGCTCGTCGAGACGCGGGTACGCAAAATCCGCGCGCGCCGGCCTCTCGGCGAGAAAGCTATGGATTGGCCGCCGCTTCGGGACACTTCCGATCTGCACACGGATGCGGTGAAATCGCATCCAGTCGAGTGCAGTCAGGATTGATCGGCTCTGCGCGGCGTAGCTCGCCGTCACGACCATGAAAGCATACAGCTGCGAGCCGAAGTCCGTGAACCGGGCCACCCGCGCGTCGACGAGGTCCATGAGGCGCTCGTGCTCGGGCACGAGCATGGAGGACATCATCTCCGCCCGGTTCCGAAAGTGAAAGTACAGGCTGCTCTTGCTCATCCCGGCGCGCTCTGCTATCCGCTCCACGGTGGCCTGCTCGAAGCCCTGCTCGGTCACAACCTCGGCGATCGCCGTAAGAATCCGGTTGCGCTCGGGGAGCTCTCCGGGCCCGACGGCAGCTGCTGCCTCGATCTCGGCGAAGGGGAGGTGCCGCGGAGCCTCGGGGAACAGCCCGTGGAGCACGATGCGAATGGCCAGCTCGCGGCGCTCGGCAAGCTCGTGTTGGTCGACGACGGCGTCGCGTCGGTGCCCGTCCTCGGTCCAGAAGCAACCGGCCATCCAGAGAAACCCCGACATACTCAGGAAGTGCGCAGCCACCGAAACCCATTCGGCGCTGTCCCCTCCCGAGCTTCGCAGCAGATTCGCGATCACCGTCTGATGCCGGTCGCGGACCCGGCGAAAGGCCGGTCCCTGGTTGCCGGGGAACTGCGCGAGATGCAGGTTCAGGTAGAGATAGTAGTAGGGATGGGCGCTGAAAAAATCAAAGAGGAGCTCGACATAGCGGCGCACAGCGTCGCTGAAGGTGACACCGGCGGTCTTTGCTTCGAGCTCGTCTATGACGGCATGGAGGTCATCGGCGAACTGCCCTTCCATCTCGGCGAGGAGCTCCTCCTTGCCGGCGAGGTGTCGGTAGAGCGCCTGCTTGGTCACCCCGAGACGCGAAGAGACCCGTGCAAGGCTCGTATTGGTGAAATGTGTCTCTCCCCAGGCCGTGAACGCGGCGTTCACGATCTGCTCCTTCTTTGTCTCGGTCACCGTCCTGTACCCCTGTTACCGAACGTTCGGTAACAGAAAAGTAAAGATTCGATTTCGAATAGTCAACGATAAGATTGTCAGTCCTCGCGCTCGATGAGGTAGCGCAGACGCGGGTTGTGTAGAGCGTCCATCATGCGCTCACGGGCGCCCGAGCCCTCCATCTCCACGATCCGCTCGACAATTTCGCGCACGCGCTTTCGCTTGGATGTCGCATCGTAGCCGCATACACAGGTTATGGAGTCGAGGCCCAGGAGGCGCACGAACTCCTCGATTTCGGTCTCGCGCACCCACGCAAGCGGCCGGATGATGGACTGCTCATACCTGTCGTAGGTCATCTTGGGAAGCATCGTGGAGAGCTCGCCCTTGTGGGTAAGGTTCATGAAGAAGGTCTCGAGGATATCGTCGAGGTGATGCCCGAGGGCGATCTTGTTGAAGTCGTCCTCCTGGGCAACCTGGATGAGCTCCGTACGCCGTTGGGTGGAGCACCACCAGCAGTTCAGCGTCTGGCCTTCGCGAACCCGCTCCTGCAGATTCAACGGAACGGTGCGGAAGGGAACACCCCACTCCGCGGCGATCGCCTCCAGCCGCTCGGGGATCCAGTCCGGCG
>JAWLDL010000128.1:0-6539 GCA_041686675.1 Spirochaetia bacterium
CGGGCCGTTCTTTCGCCGTCGGATTCGCCCCGTGCATGCCCCGGTGGTACCCGAGACCCTGCGGCGGGTGTGGATGTGTGAGCTGCCGACCCCGCCGGTTCGCTGGCGGCGCGGGCAGCGGGGGACGAGTGTGCGGGTGCCGGCCTACGCGGTGGCCGATCTGGCCGAGGCGGGCCAACAGGCTTCTTGATACTTCACGAGCCCCGGATACCCTGCCCGTTGCAGGCAGGGCATACCGCGGCTCACGAAGCCTACTTAACCGAACGGCGAACTCTCTTCGCGCCCTCTCAGGAAACCCGGACTAGCCTTCCTGGCCCTGTCCCGCTTCCTGTTCGGCCTCCGCTTCACTCTGATCCTGCTTCAGACGCTCGAGGTATCGAAGAATCTGAGTGTTACCGAGGCGGCGAAGCTCTGCCCGTCGGCGCTCTGATTCACGCTCCTGGAGAATACCCCAGACAGCTTCGTTGTCGATGTCGCCCTGAAGATCAAGGGTCGCGAGATCGTAGGTCAGGGTGATGTCCTTGAAGTATCCTATGAAATCACCGCCTTCCATTTCTGCATCACGATAGATTCGGATGCCGACGAGCTTGCGCATGGGCTGAAGGTTCGGATACAGCGGGAAGGTGCGCAGCTCGCGATCGCGGACCTCGGTGATGTAGTTCGGATTCTCCCACTCGAGTCGTCGCCAGCCCTCAAAGTTGAGGTACCCAAGGAAGATCTCGTGGGTCTCGTTGTTCTGATCCTGAAGCACCACGCTTACGCCATGAGGGAAGTTCAGCCCGTGGACGTTCATGGACAGGGACTTCACGGTGGCGACATTCTTGACCACACCTCTGTTCAGGTACTTGTCGCCCGTGCCCTGCTGATCCTGCGGGGTTGCGAGCGTACCGTCGTCCTGAACTTCGGTCGGATCCGCATAGGCGGGAATCTCGAACGGAGGCCGGACCATCGCCCACCCGTTGTATGGAGCTTCCGGGAAGAACACGCGCACGCCCATCACCGCCTCACCGGCAAACTGATTGGCGTCGTCTCGAACAAATGCCTGTCGAACCGTGGAATTTCTCAGCGTTTCAGTGAAGGTGGACGAGGACGCAAGGTCGACTTCCCACTGCTCTATAGCGAGCGAGGTCTTCATCTGCACCTTTTCCTCTTCAGTGAAAACGGTGCTTGCCTGGTCACTGAAATCAAGAAGCGTGTCCCGGTCGTTAACCGGCGCTTCGGCAGGATAGTCCGCAATCAACTCCGAAAAGTTGATCAACGTAGCCTGCTCGGCAAATACCGGCGCGGTAAAGCACATGAGGACCACAACAATTAGCATTAAGGACCGTTTCATTCCCAGCTCCTTTTCTTCGGTTTGACGCGAGGTCATCTACATTAACCCAATTATACGGAAGCAAAAGCGTTTGTCAACTTTTTTGTGGATTACACCTATGCCCCATTTTGGCGATTTTGCCGCTCGAAATACGGTTCATTCGGTAATTGCCCCTCTACGGTGATCACGACGTCCTCGAGGGACCGGAAATTGAACTGCAGGGATCGCCGCAGCACTGCGGCGGAATCGACAAAATCAAGCCGAACCGAGTCGTCTCCGAGAAGCGCTTCCCGGCTCAGGTCAACGTACAGGACGTTGTCGCGCAACATGAAGACCTGAATCGCCGTATCCTTTGGAAGCACCCGCGAGCGGTACAGTGAGGTCGGACCGAGAATGACTTCCTCCGTCAGAACCTCCATGTCACGTTCGAGGTCGGGGAAATTCGACACGACGCGGCGCTCCCCCGATATGTCGTCACTGATGTTCCCAGGGAAAAAGAGCACACGCTCGGCGTTGTTCGCATGTAGAGTGAGGTAGAACACCAGAGAGATGGCAAACGTAGCGACCAGCAAGATTGCGGCGATGAATAGAGACTTGTCCGCTGCGTACAACCGTCTGGCGCTCTGCATCTACTCCTCGAAGCTCGTGATGAACGTCGAAATCCCATTGTATATCCCGAGTGCGAGCTTGTTCAAGTAATCGCTGTCACGTAATCGAAGGATCTCATCCGGATTCGTCACGAAACCGAGCTCGACGAGGACTGACGGCATCTTTGCGTTGCGCACGACGTACCAGGACTCCTCCTTGATGCCGCGGTTCGTCGAAACCGCCCCGACCTGCGTATCGAGGGAGTCGACGATGTTCTGCGCAAGCAGCACGCTCTCGATGGTGAACTCTTCCTCGCGAATTGTGTTCAGGATGTTCAAGACATCCGGGTCGTCAACGCCGGCCGTTCGGGCATCGATGAGATTCCTGCGCCGGTACTCCGGTGGGAGGTACCACACCTCGAAACCGGTAGCGTTGCCATTAAGTGATGCGTTCGCGTGGATCGAAAGGTAGATGATGGCCTCGTTCTTTGCTACATCCACCTGGTTTGCAAGGGCCGTGCGCTCTTCGAGTGTCAGATAGATGTCCTCGTCCCGCGAAAGCATGACCTCTTTCTCCGGGTAGCGCTGGGCGAGCATCTCGCGCAGCCGCCGGGACACGTCGAGAACGATGTCTTTCTCGTGTAACTCGATCACTTGACCATTTATCCGGTGGCGGCCGATGGTGCCCGGGTCCTTGCCTCCGTGACCGGGATCAATAAAGATCGCGGTAACGTAGCGGCCGTCCCCCGCCCGCTCCGGCGGTGCAAACACGGCCTCCAGCCTGGAGGCGGCCTCCTCGCTGAAGTAGAGAGCCCCGTCCTCCATGCTGACCTCCCCGATGAAGAGGTTCTCGGTACTATTCAGCACGGCCGAGCGCCGCCCCGGGGCAAAGCTCACAATGGTCGTCCCGCGAGAGAGAGTGCCGTGGTCGCGATATGAGTCCCATGCCAGTCGCGCACCGGTTCTGTCGAGAAGCTGCGACAACGGCACGGCGTCCGCCGCAGGAAGAAACGAGGCAAACTGGATTACTATGAGCAGGATCAGAACTCGCTTCACTGTCATCGGCTCCCCCCGTTTATAGTATCGAGATAGAAGAGCGCGCCCTGTAGCCCCCCTTTCAACAGAGCCCGCCAGAAGGAGCGGCCGTGCGCTGCTTCCTCGCCACGCGCCGGCCTCGCCCCGGCCAGTTCTCCGAGCAAAGAGAGACTGCGCGTGATCGTGCGGTAGTTCCAGTCGCGTTCGTGCTCGGCGGCAATGTCAGGCAGGGGCCGGTACACGGTGCACCCGGGCGAGGGGCTTTCATCGGGCATGGCGTCCAGCGCCGCACGGTTGACAGCGGAACTCAGATCGAAGGCTGCCGGGAGACCGGGGTCCGCCAGAAACTCGCGGGTGGCCTCATCATCGGGGACCAGACGGACGACGATGCGCGCGATCGCTTCTTCGGCCGCGGTCGTAGCCTCATCACGTGAGGGCGCAGCGGAGATGACGTTTGCCGTCTTCTCGGTGTTGTTTCGCGGAAAAACCACCGTATCTCCGGGGCCGCATCGTTCGAACACCTTTTCGATTCCGAGTAGCCCGCGGGCGTCGTCGAAACCGGTCACCTGCATCACCCGTCCCGGAATGGACACCGACGCCCGCTCTGCGGAGGTCCACCGGCGCCGCGGCGAGAGATCCCCTGGGTCGAGGCCCAGCGCGATCCGCATGCCGGCCTCGGTCAGGGGAACACCGCTCGCGTAGGGGTAGGTCCACCCCGACATGTAGCCCCCCGAAAGCCGGGCGGCCACCTCTCCCACGATCGCCCCCCGATCGGTGAGAAAAATATCACCCTTTGCCGCACCGTTTCGAATCCCGAGGGCGCGAGCGGCGGCCGAGAGCGCCGCGGAGACCTCGCTCTGTTCGCGCTCACCGTACACCGTCGGCATGGTGTGGCCCACTTCGATAAAATGGGGCGGAAACCGGATGTCGCGGTCGGCGATACCACACACGTGCATCCGACCGTCGACGATGAGCGCGTCGATACTGAACTCCGGCCCTTCGATGAACTCCTCGATTATGGCCCGTCCGCTGCGGGAAAACAGGATCGCATCCGCCACGGCATCACGAAGGCCGGCCTCCTCTTCCACCCGTCGCACCCCGCGGGCTCCCATATTGTCCACCGGCTTTACGACGACCGGCAGCGTAGGTACAGCGGCCGCGTCGATGCTTCCGCCGTGAGAAACCTCGCAGAACCGTGGCGATGGAACCCCGGCGTCGGCGAGCACACGGCGCATGCGAACCTTGTCCGTGGCGTTGAGCGCAGCCTCGTAGGGAATACCGGGGAGCTCGAGGGCCTCGGCCACATAGGCAACGGAAGCGGAGAAGTCGGTGCCTGCGGTAAAAACGCCGTGCAGGTTTCCTGCGTCATAGTAGCTGCGTGCGAGCTCGAGGAGACCATCGATATCCTTGAGGTCAACCACGTGAAAGGCGTCCGCAAGCTCCCGTCCGAGTGCCTCGGGATTCCCGTCCGCAACCACGAGATACCACCCGTTCCGCCTCGCCGCCTCGAGTGCGGGAAGCTGCATAACCCCCGCACCGAGGACAAGTATTCCGTATCTACTCATTGTTCCTCTTCCGTTTCACCGCGTAGACCTCGAACGTGTCTCCGAGTCCGAGCGCACGGCTGACTCCAAGCAGTATGCGCCGCCCCGGTCCACCATCGCGGAGACGTGATGCGCCGGGGAAGCGCTCGGGATGGTGGCCGGTAATGCGGACGCGGGTAACTTGCAGGTCGTATCGCGCGAGCACTCGCCGCGCGGTGCGCGGAGACCAGACCGTGAAATGATCGGGGGGGCTCCGGCGCAGAAAATCACGAAGATTTCGGCGTGCCGAGACGCCCTTCGCATTCGGGGTCGACACGGCGAACACACCGCCGGGCTCGAGGAGATCCGACACCGCCGAGAGAGCGCCCGTCAGATCCGCAAGATGTTCGATGACGTACCACATCGTCACCACAGCCGCACCGCCGCGTTCGAGCTCCGGTGGCCGCTCTCCGGAGGCGGCCAGTTCCTCGAGGGACATGCGAAAGGCCGGGAATCCGAGCTCCGACACCACGTAGGACACCGCGGCTCCGCTCACGTCCACTCCGACTGCCTCGTAATCGCGCTCGGCGGCCGCAGAGAGGAAGGGGCCGTAGGCACACCCGATGTCGATGAGGCGCCGAGAGCCGGCGTTCGCGGCTGCGCGTGCGACGTCCTCGAGCCTTCGGTGCCCCGTGCGCCTGATATGGGGGGCGTCCTCGAGGTAAGTCTTCCCGTACTGCCGGCGGTACTCTTCGAAGAAGTAGTCTTCGGGATAATCACGTGGTGCCTCGAAGCTCCGCAGGTAAATCATCTCACAGGTCGCACAGCGGACGTAGGTCCGGTGCTCAAAGCGAGCGACGATTCGCCCGTCCCGCGCGCCGCAGGCGGGACAGTCGTGTACCAGCGGGAGGTCGAGGGATGAAATGAGCGTGGCGAGCGAGATCGAGTCGGCGCCGCCAAGTTTCCCCCGGACCCTGTCGGCCCCGCCACCCGTGCGCATGCGGCGGTCGAGCTGTCGGGACAGACGGCGCAGCGGGGGGCGACCAACGGCGACACTACGAAAACCCGCTCTGCGGGCGAGCCGCTCGTGATATCGGCTTGCGTTTACGAGCAGCACCTCGGCTCCGGACCATGCCGCCTCGAAAGCGGTCAGTCCGAAGGAGGTTACCACCGTCTCGTATCCCGCGATGGTCTGCCGCAGGTCCACGGGCCCGCTGATGAGGCGAGCCTCGCCTCCCGGGTCGAGCACACTCGCCGCCGCCTTCGGCGAAAGCTGGGGGAGGAGCACATCGATGTCGTCTCCGGTGTATCGCCCGGTGTCCAGAACGGCCGCCACCACCCGCGCGGTTATGCCTCGAGGGTCGTCACCGCCGAAGGTGACGAGGACTCTGCGCGGCGCCGACGCTCCGGTCTTCGAAGGCGAACCGCCAGACGGCAGATCGAGAAGTCGCAGATCGCGGACGTTTGCCGGGGCATCATCAACGCGAGGCAACACATCCACGAGATAATCGCAGTGCTGTCTCCCCGAGCCGGCGGCGTCGAGGGCAATCACGAATCCCGCCCCGCGCAACCGCTCGACCTCGTCACCGGTGACGTCCCGCCTGTCGACCACGAAGAAGCGTCGGTGGCCCGCGCCCTCCCCGGGAAGCCTCTCGAGGAGGCGGTCCTCCACATTGCGGGCCGCCGCTATGGCCCGCAGCGCCTCCCGCCGGTCGGGATCGAGGTGGCTCGGCAGGTAGATGAAGGCCCGCACACCGATCTCCGCTGCCAGCGACGCTGCCCGTGAGAAATGACCGAGACCATGTCCTCGTCTGTACTCGGGAAGAAAAATGACCGGCGGCCTCATGCGCTGTGTCTGCGGGACCCCTGTGGCTCGCGGGCCGACTGCGAGAGGTGGGCGACGAGGGTTTCGATATCGATAGGCGCCCCCGCGTAGAGCTCGCCGAAGATCTTCTTCAGTCGCGCGTAGTCCGCGGGCGTATCGAGGGTTACCGATGCCTCCTCCCGCCGCCAGCGCTCGCGCACCGACTCGATGCGGAGGCGAAACAGCTCGGGGTGGCGGTAGAGGAACGGGGTCACGTG
>JAWLDL010000129.1:0-6511 GCA_041686675.1 Spirochaetia bacterium
AGGAGAGGTGCCGTGAGTTGACTTCGAGTGAGCCCTCGTAGCGCCGGTACATGCGTCCGAGGATGTGAAGGAGGGTGGTCTTGCCCGACCCCGATGGTCCGATGAATGTGACGAAGCTCCCGCGGGCCACCGAGAACGAGAGGTCCTCGAGAATGCGAGGTCCACCCGGATAGCTGAAGGAGAGATTGCGTGCCTGTATGATGGGGACGGATGTTGTCGCTTCTGCCTGGCCCATGACGCGTCGCTTTCCTTCTACACGCGTCACTCTGAGGGCCGGCAGGCCACGTGGGATTCGGACGACAGGCGGGAGTTCTCCCGCGATCTGCGCTATCCGGCGCCACGGTTGTTCCTTCTCCTATCCAGACTTGCACTGTCGGTGATGGAATTGCACCATCTCCACCCAGCCACGGGGTTGCGGACTATCACCGCCGGTCGGGCCGAAGCCCTCCCTCGAAGAAACGCGTTCTGTATGCTCTAATCATACGATAATTTTCGCGCGATGTAAATGGGCCGCCCGGCCACTCGCAGACGGCGGTTCAGCGCGTCGCCGCATCGGGGGCGCGGCGGCGGGATGGCCCCGAAACCTCTGCAGCATCTTCGCGTTCCACGCAGCCTTCGTGCATCTCCGGCTCTTCCTCACACCCGAGAATATGAAGCTTCCGCATCTCGAAGCGCAGCCACACGATCGTGATGGCAGTCGCCACAAGATCTGCCGCCGGAAAGGATGCCCATACGCCCATCACGCCGAAATAGCGTGGCAGGATGAGCACGAGGGGTATGAGAAGGATGATCTGACGCGACATGCTGAGCACGAGCGCGGGGCCGGCCTTCCCTACGGCCTGGAAGAACACTGCGCCGATGATTTGCATGCCCAGAAGCGGGATGGCGATGAGCACGATACGCATCGCCCGGCTTCCCACCTCGATGAGCTCGGGATCCTGGGTGAAAATGCCGAAAATGGTCCGCGGGAAGAGCATGACGAGCGCGAAGTAGAACATGGCAACCGAGATCGCCACGACATTCGCGATCCTCACCGCATCACGCACCCGCGACATGTTCCGTGCGCCGTAGTTGTAGCCGGCAATCGGCTGGAATCCCTGCGCCACTCCCACCAGCGGCATGAGAGCAAATAGGAGCAGCTTGTTGATGACGCCGAAGGCGCTGATCGCGATCTCATCGCCGAAGGCCCGCAGGGCGTTGTTCACGATGATGATGAAGAAGCTCTGGCCGAACTGTCGGACGAAGGGGGCAAGGCCGATGGCGGTGACCTCGGGGATCACGTCCCACTGCAGTCGGATGTGGCGTAGTCGAACGGGCACCGCGCTTCGCCCCGTCAGGTAGAACCCCATCGCAAAAAGAAACGAGGTGAACTGCGCGATGATCGTCGCCATCGCGGCACCGCGCACGCCGAGCCCCAGCCCGAAAATGAAGATGGGATCAAGGATGATGTTGAGTCCCGCGCCGATGAGCATGATGATCATCGCCGTTTTGGCGCGGCCCTCCGAGCGCACGATGTGGGTGGAGGCGATCGCGGTAGCCAGAAAGGGAGCCCCCGGCAGAATGACGGTGAGATACTCCCGGGCGTAGCCGCGGATGTCATCGGTCGAACCGAGGATCTGCAGCAGTGGCTCCATGAACACGAGCCCGAGGCCCGCGAGGATGCCCGCGAGGATGAAGATCATGAGCAGTGCGTTTCCCACCGCCCGTGCCGCCCGCTCCTCCTCTCCGCGCCCGAGCATCCGGGAGATGACCGACGACGAACCCAGCCCGACGAGCAGCGCCACGGCAACGATCAGGATCTGTATGGGAAAGGCGATCCCCACCCCGCCGATGGCCAGAGAGCCCACACCACGCCCGATGAAGATGGTATCGACGAGGTTGTAGAGGGCGTTCACCCCCATCGCAATGGTGGCCGGAACCGCCATGCGTATCAGCAGGCGCCCGATGGGCTCCTCGCCGAGGAAATTCGACGCGTCAGACTGCGGCCGTGTGCTCACCTCAGGCTCCCGCGAGCCGGCGGAAGCCTGCGGCAAGCTCTTCGGCTCCCGCGGGCCTGTTCCCCACACCCTGCCAGATGGGCGGCTTGCCGCCGCCCTTGCCGTCGACAAGCGGCAGGATCTCGGTGCGAACGCGGTCGAAGTCGAGCTCCACGCCTTCGCCGGCCACGATGATCCACTGAAGACGGTCGTCGGTTTCATTCGTCAGAAGGGCGGCAATGCCGGGGCGTTCTGCGAGATCTTCGGCGACGGCTCGAAAGAGCTCTTTGGCTTCAGCGGTGAAGTGGTGAGTGATGACGGAGCGAGCCTCCCCGGCGAGCCCTTCGGCAATCTGAGCGGCAAGGCGTTTCTGCAGCTGACCGATCTCGTACTCGGCCTGCCGGAGGCTTTCCTCGAGCTTCGCCGCCCGGACGGGAAGCTCCGGGATCTTCGCGGAGAAGGCGTCGACGAGGGTGTTGCACACGTCGGTCTTCAGCCGGTAGTCGGCAAGCGCGCGATCGCCGATCTTCCAGACGGTGCGCACATCCCCGCGGATCTTCTCGGTTCCGATGAGCTTGATGATGCCGACCTCGCCGGTGCGGGTGCAGTGCACGCCGCCGCAGGCAACGCGGTCTATGCCCTCAACCTCGACAATGCGGATCTTCCCCTCGAACTTCGGCGGACGGCGCAGGCCGAGATCCGCCGCCTCGCCGCTTTCGGCGTGGAATGTGGTAACGGGCCGGTTCTCGCCCACCACGGCGTTCGCCCGTGCCTCGGCCCGTTCGAGGTCCTCCCTCGGAATGTCGGCTGCGGCGAAGTCCACCGTTGTGTACTCCTCTCCCTGATGGACCGAAATCGTCTCGTAGCCCCCGACTTCGATCATCACTGCAGAAATGATATGCTGCCCCGTGTGCTGCTGCATGTAATCGCGGCGCATCGCCTCGTCGAGCCGGCCGTTGACGGTCGCGCCTGCCGGGGCGTTCGTAACGAGATGGAGAATCCGGCCGTCGCGCTTCTGGACGTCAAGAACGGGCATGTCGTCGAGCCGGCCGCGGTCCGCGGGTTGTCCACCGCCCTCGGGATAGAAGCAGGTTCTGTCGAGCTCGACCCATACACCGGCTTGGTCGGTGGCGGTTGAAACGACGCGGGCGTCGAACTCGGTCAGATAGGGATCTTCGTAGTACAATGTCTCGGTCATGATGCATAGTATAGACATAGCGGGTCACAGGCGGAAACCGCAGCGGAACCGAGACAGCAGGACACCGCTCTTCATAACGAGCGCGGTGCTCGTGCTTCTCCTCGCCATCTGGGTCGCCGGCCTCGGTTGGTATCGCAACCAGCTCATCGATGACGTGCGCTCCGAGGCTCGGCAGATCGTCGCCCGCAGCACAGCCCGCCTTTCGGGGACGTTACAGGAAAACCGTGCGCGCATAGACGCGGTGGCCACACTGCTCTCCCCCGATGTGTCCAGGGACGTCCTGAGCGGCGAGTTCGACGCCTTCGCCAGAGGCCTGATCCAGGGACAGAGCGAAATAGTGAATATCTCAGTGGCGTCCGACGGTGTACAGACCTTTGTCTATCCGGCCGACCAGGGCGAGGCGGTGACAGGGCACAACCTCCTCGAGGATCCACGGCCCGAAGTCCGTGCCGAGGCTCGCGTGGCCATGATGACCGGAGACATCGTTCCAAGCGGACCCTACGAGCTTCGGCAGGGCGGGCAGGGCTTCGTGCTGCGCAAGGGGATTCTTGAGAAGGGGGAGCCCTGGGGTCTCGTCGCCATCGTGCTCGACGTGAATGAGCTTATGTCCGAGGCGGGGATGGCGCCGCGCATGGGCGATTTTGTGATGGGGGTGCGAGTATCTTCCGAGGATCGCGTATTCTACGGCTCCGCCGACGCCTTCGCCGACGCGGCGGTAACCGGGAGCGCCAGCGCACTCGGCGATGTATGGCAGATCGGCGCCTTTCCGGTGGACGGATTCGATGCGGCCATCTCGCCGACCTTCGACATGGTTCTTTATCTCACACTGCTCGCGGTCATCCTGCTTGCGGGCCTCGCGTATGTTGTGAGCGCCCACGCCGAGCAGGCGCTCGCGTCCGAGCGCCGGTTGCTGAAGAGTATCAGTGACACGAGTCCCGTCGGCATCGTGGTGCTCGATTCCGCGGGGGCAGTGACCTTCACGAACCCCTATGCCCAAGAGGTTGTCGGAATCCGGGATATCGACGGCAACCCGCTGCCACCCGAAGACCTGCCCTACCGGCGCGTCACGGAAACCGGAGAGACCGTGATCGACTCGCGGCACGAGATCCACACCGACGGCGAACGGCGGGTCGTTTCGGTGAACGCAGCCCCGCTGAGCGACGGCGTCGTCGCCATCATCCAGGACGTCACCGAACAGGTCGACACCGAGCGCCGCATTCGCGCGGCGCTGCGCGAAAAAGAGGTGCTTCTGCGCGAGATCCATCATCGCGTGAAGAACAACCTCGCCATCATCGTCAGTCTCCTCAGCCTCCAGCAGAACCGGATCCGGAGTGCCGACGAGGCGGTTTCCGCGTTCGCCGAGACACAGAGCCGGGTGCAGGCCCTGGCCCAGCTTCACATGATGCTCTACCAGTCGGAGAATCTGGAGGTGATAGATCTCGCCGATTTCATCTCCGACGCGACACGGCGGCTGCAGAATGTCTATGACGCCTACGGAGACGTCGAGATCGACCTCGACCTCTCGCCCGTGGAGGTCGATATGGACCACGCCATACCTGCGGGGCTCGTTTTCACCGAGCTTTTCACGAATGCGTTGAAATACGGTAAGCCCGAGAGCGGTGCGGCGAGAATCAGCGTTTTCCTGAGGTGCCGCGAGGATGCAAAGGTTGATCTCGAGGTGTGCGACAACGGCCGGGGAATGTCTTCGGATACCGATGGTCGCGGCGAAAGCTCCCTTGGTATGGAGCTGGTACACGCCCTCACGCAGCAGTTGAACGGCGCGCTCGACCTGGACACGGCCGCGGGAACGTGCTTCCGTCTGCGCTTCTCGCCGGGGTCGCCGAAATCGCCGGACAGCGAGCGATAGTTGACGGAGGGCGCGATCGCGCGCATCCTAAGTGCATACGGAGGGAACACGATGAGCGAACTCACAGAGAAACTGGAAACCGCCGGGCTCGTTCCGGTCATTGCCATCGAGGACGCGGAGAACGCCGTGCCGCTCGCTCGGACCTTTGCCGATGCCGGGCTTCCACTCGCGGAAATTACATTCCGCACCGCCGCGGCAGAGGATTCCATCCGCAACATCGCACGCGAGGTCCCCGACGTACTCGTCGGCGCCGGCACGGTGCTTTCGATACCTCAGGTGCAGTCTGCGGTCTCCGCGGGGGCAAAGTTCATCGTCTCGCCGGGATTCAACCCCAAGGTGGTCGATTTCTGCGTCGAGAACGGCATCCCCGTCGTCCCCGGTATCAACAACCCCACCGGCATCGAGATGGCGCTCGATCGTGGGCTCCACCACGTGAAGTTCTTTCCCGCCGAGGCCTCGGGCGGCCTCAAAATGCTCAAGGCGATGAGCGCGCCCTACGGCTCGATGAAATTCCTGCCCACAGGCGGCGTGAAACTCGACAATCTCGCCGAGTACCTCTCTTCACCGATGGTCTTTGCCGTGGGCGGGAGCTGGGTTGCCACCAGGGAGCTCATCGCCAAGAAGGACTTCGACGAGATCGGAAACCGGGTGCGCGAGGCAGTCGCGGTGGTCAAAAAGGTTCGCACCGGGGCGCAGAGCGTTTGAGGGCGTCTTGACGTTATAGCGTTTCAGCGCTACCATTGGTTCCGAAATGTCCACGGCCCGTGAAACGAAAAGATCTACGATATATTTCGATGAGGATCTGCACGAAGCCCTACGGTTGAAAGCGGCACACTCCCACCGGTCTGTCTCCGAAATCGTGAACGACGCTGTGCGCGCAGCATTGGCGGAAGATCGCGATGACCTGGCGGCCTTTAACGACCGTGTTTCGGAACCGACAATCAGCTACGAAGCCCTGCTCGAGAATCTGAGGGCGGATGGGAAGATATAGCCTTCATGTTCGCAGGTCAGTCCAGAAAGATCTTCGCTCAATCCCGGCCAGGGATGTGGGCAAAATACTGCAGAGAATCGAGCGGCTTTCCGACGACCCCAGACCGGCAGGCTGCGAGAAGCTCTCAGGTGAAGAGAAATACCGGGTCCGTCAGGGTGTCTACCGGATACTGTACGAGATCGTCGATACTGAGCTAATCATTACGACTCTCGTGCCGACTCCGGCCTCCGCGGTATCGTCAGCACGCCGACCACCACGCCGCTTGCCGCGGCACCCAGGTTGACCACCATTCCCCAGCGATAGCCCGCCACGAATGCCTCCTGCAGGGCTGCGGAAACCGCCGCGCGCTGCGCCGCACCGAGACTCTCGGGAAGCTCCATGGCGAGGAGGCGGTCGGCGTTGCCGAGGATTGCCTCGCGGGCGCCGGGCGGGAGCGACAGGGCATCTAGGGCCGGCGCGAGGTCGCGGGCGAAGCCGAC
>JAWLDL010000130.1:0-6511 GCA_041686675.1 Spirochaetia bacterium
TTTATTCTCAACCCCTGGAACGGCCCCGTGAACCAGATGCTCGTGAGCTGGGGCATCCTGGGCCGGCCGGTGGACTTTCTCGGGAACATGAACATCGCGCTGCTGGTGGTGATACTCGTGGAGGTCTGGCACTACTCGGGGCAGTACATCATCTACTGGCTCGCCGGTCTGCAGTCGATTCCCCGGGACCTCTACGATGCGGCGGAGGTGGACGGAGCCAGCGCCACTCAGACGTTCTTCCGGATCACCATTCCCGCGCTCAAACCGGTCATCGTAATCGTGAGCCTTCTCGGGGTCGTGATGTCGCTGCGGGTCTTCGACATCGTCATGGCGATGACCGGTGGCGGCCCCGCATACTCCACCGATGTTATCGGAACATTCATCTACCGAAACGCCTTCGGCACCGCTACGCCGCGCATCGGCTACTCGTCGGCTGTGGCGGTCCTCTTCGGAGTGCTCATCATGATCGTCGGCATCTTCCAGGGCAAGATCGTGGGCAAGGGGGATTCGCATGACTGATGCGCTGTTCAATCCCGGTGCCATAGAGCGCAGGGCCAAACGCACCCTCCTGCACGCGATACTCATCACGCTGGTCGTCATCTGGCTGTATCCCATCGTCTGGATGCTGGCAACCAGCCTCAAGACGAACGCCCAGATGTGGGAGAGCAGCGCCAGCCTGATCCCGTCTCCCCTCGAGCTCGATAACTTCGTCCGGGCCTGGACCACGGCCAACTTCTCGATCTACTTCTTCAACACGGTGCTGTTCGCGGTTGCCGTGGTTGCGCTTCTCATCTTCTTGGGGTCGACCAGCGGGTACGTCCTCGGACGGTTCCGGTTCCCGGGCAGGAGGGTTCTCCTGGCCGCGCTCATCATGACGACGGTCATTCCCCGTGCGACAACCATCATCCCGCTCTTTCACCTCGCCGACATGCTCGGTCTTCTGAGCACCCGGCTCGGCTATATCCTGGCCTTCACGAGTAAGACCCTCGTGATTGCCATCCTGCTGTTCATCGGATTCTACATAGGCGTGCCGAAGGAAATGGAACACTCCGGTGCCATCGACGGGTGCAACTTCTGGCAGCTGTTCCGCTACATCATGCTGCCGCTGGCGAAACCCATCATCGCCACGGTCACCATTCTCAACACCATCGGAGCCTGGAAAGCATTCATGATTCCGCTGGTGTTCACGTTCAGCCGCCCGCGGCTTCGCACCCTCGGCGTCGGCATGTACGCCTTCGTCGGCGAGCACACCAGCGACTGGACGGCAATGGCCGCCGGCGCGGCGATCTCCATCATCCCCATGATGCTGGTATTCATCCTCTTCCAGCGATACTTCGTCGAAGGACTCGCGGGAGCGGTAAAGGGATAGAACATATTCGCAAAGGAGCGTGTTATGGGCAGAAAGAGACTTCTCTCGATTTGTGTTGTTCTCGTGCTGGCAGCCGGTTTTGCGCTGGCGGGCGGGCAGCAGGAAGGCGCCGGCGGAAGCGGTGAAGCCGAGGGCCCGGTGACCATCAAGGTCTGGAACTGGTCGCAGGAGAACAAGGACTTCTTCGACATGCAGGCCGAAGCATTCGAGGCCGAGCATCCCAACATCAATGTCGTCTTCGAGACCTTCGCCCAGGACCAGTACCAGCAGACACTGCCGCTGTCGCTCAGAAGCGGTGAGGCCGCGGACATCTTCTGGCTGTCACCGGAAATGAGCGCCAGGGAGTACATCAATCAGGGGTGGATCCAGCCGGTCGGCGACGGCCTCAGCGAAGACTTCCTCGGGCAGTTCGACGACCGCCTCTTCGTCGAGGGCATCATGCGCTACGACGGCGAGATCTACACCCTGCCGTTCGAGAACCGCTTCGTGAAGCTGCACGGCCTGCTGTACTACAACAAGACCGTCTTCGAGATGGCCGGTCTCGACCCCGAGACCGACATGCCCGACACCTTCTCCGAGTTCCGCGAGGTCTGCCGGCAGATCACCGAGGCGGGCGACGGGCAGTACTACGGGATTTCATGGCCGGGCGTCGGCAATGGGCTCGAGCGGCCCCTGCAGGGCTGGCTGACCACCGCGGCACCCGCCTCCGGCGATATCCGCTACGGTCGCCCCGGGTACGACTACCGGGACGGCGAGTTCAAGCTGGCGAATGACAATCACCTCGAGGTGTATCGCCTGCTCAAGGGGCTCGTCGACGACGGCAGCGTCGCTCCGGGGTGGAGCTCCATGAAGAAGGAGCCGGCGCGGGCTCTCTTCGGTCAGGACCGCGTTGCCTTTCATCTCGGCGGTACCTGGATGCCTCGAGTGTGGGGCGACATGGGCTTCGAAGACGTCGACTTCGGCATTGCCTACGTGCCGGTGCCCGACGGCGGCCGTCGCTCCTACCGCTACATGAGTCTCGCCAAGGGCTCGGTGTTTCTCTCCGCACAGACCGAGAAGCGCGAGGCCGCGCTCGAGGTCTACCGCTGGCTGCACAGTGCCGACTTCCAGCAGGCCAACTTCTCCGAGAACGGCGTGTTCCCCGGGAATCAGACCGTGGATACCTCCGATGCCACGTGGTTCCAGCAGCGCTTCCTCGAGATTGCCGACGAGGTCGTCATGAACCATCCCGAGCCGGTCTCCCAGAATCCGGCGACCGCACAGGTCGAGTGGCCGAGCGTACAGCGCATCGGTGAGGTCTTCGCTGCAGCTCTCGCTCAGGACGAGGACTACTTCCTCCGCGAAGCAGCGACCTGGGACGAGGCGATGGCCGAGCAGCTCGAGCGCAACATCGAGAGGGCGCAGTCCGAGGGCGTTGACGTGACAATGGATGACTTCATCTTCCCCGACTGGGATCCGATGGAGAACTACTACTAGGAGCCGGGCCGCCTGAGGGGCGGCTCCCGCATAGCAACCCGCATAGCAACAAGAGCCCGCGTCAGACGACGCGGGCTCTTTTCGTTGGGTGCTCCCGGTGTTGGGTGCAACAGGAGTTGGGAGCGCCCTGTCGGGCGCCCCCACTATTGGCGTCAGGAGTGATTGTCGAGGGCTGCGTAGTAGCGGGCGAGGAGGTCGGCCTGGTAGTCGCCGGCGAAGGTGCCGTCGCGGAAACGGTCGATGCCATCTTCGAGGAGTTCCTGCCAGGACGCTGCCTCGTTACCGGGGATGATGGGGAAGAAGAGCATCCCGTTGGCCTCGGCGGCCGCGTGGTCACCGGGAGCGTCGCCGACCATGAGGCTTCGTTCGGGTTCTGCGCCGGCAGCCCGGGCGGCGGCAAGCTGCGCACGCTTTGGCCCGAACTCCTGTCCGGCCACGACGTCCATGTGTTCCATAAGGCCGGCGGCCCGCCACTCGTCGTCGAGGGCCGAGGCGGGGGTGGCCGAGACGATCATCGTGTTGGCGAACTCGTGGATGCGGGCGAGGCTCTCTGACACGAGGGGGAAGGGTCGCTTTTCGGTGAGCTCGGTGGCGATACGACGGTTGCTCTCGGCGCTCCAGTGCAGCACGCGGGCCAGGAGTTCCGGCGGATCGTCGCCGACGTAGGCGGCAAAGGAATCGTTCGACAGAGGCCGTCCGCTTCTGACGAACTCCCAGATGGGCACCGGGTCGGGGACGCGCCCTCGCAGCTCTTCGTCCTCTCGCATCAGATCGAGGCAGGTTGCAATGGCCTCGAAGCGGTTGGCGCCACGTGTGCGGGAGTAGAGATTCACCCGTTCGGCTGTTGCACGGTACGCATCGGCGATGTCTTCGAATCCCATGGAGACAATGGCCTGGGGAATGAAGACCTGCTTGTGCTTGCTCTCCATCGTGTCAAAGGCGCAGCCGTCTGAGTCGATGCCGACGAAGAACCTGCGGGCGGGACTGAAAACAAGCTCGGACATACGTTCTCCTTTGTTTTGTACCGTACAATATGTGATTGACATCTGTCAATGTACCATTTAATATTGAAATCAGATGTTACAATAATTCCTGGAGGAACCCGTGGTGCAGCATACAGTAGCAGCCGAGACCGCCCGAGCGGAAGACGGCCGCAGCCCCGGCGCGGCGAACAGACCCTCGAAAGACGTGTTCATACAACGGATTGTGGACCGGATGAGTGTTACCCAGAAGATCGGGCAGTGCGTGGTCGTAGGAATGTCCGGCACCCAGATCACCAACGATCTGCGAGAGGCTATCACCCGCTATCAGTGCGGGGGCGTGCGCCTGAGCCCATTCATGCGTATTTTCCGCTACTTCAGCGACGAGCGAGCCAAGGCACAGGCCGTCGGTGAGGACTATGTTCCCTCCCTCGAAAAGATAGCGCATCAGGGATTACCGCCCTATCGAACGCCGCAGCAGTACGCTGCTCTTCTGAACGAGCTTCGCCGGCTCGCGGCTGCTCGGACGCCGGCTATCCCTCTCCACATGGTCATCGACCAGGAGGGCGATACCAGCCGTGACATCGCCCGCGGGGGGTTCGTCCAGTTCCCCTCCAGCATGGGACTTGCGGCATCGGGTGATCCGGATCTGGTCTACCGCGCTGCCCGGGCCGTCGGCCGGCAGATGAAGGCCTCCGGCCTCGACATGATCCACTCGCCGGTGGTAGACGTGAACATCAATCCCGCCAACCCCGAGATCGGCCGGCGTTCCTTCAGTGACGACCCCGAAATCGTTGCACGCCTTGCCCACGCGATGGTGCAGGGGTTCAAGGCCGAAGGGGTGATCGCCGCGGCCAAGCACTTTCCGGGACGCGGCGACTCGGCCGTCGACGCACACCATGCATGTCCCTCCCTCGACGTCGACATGGAGCGCATGCGGCGGGTGGAGCTGCGCCCCTACGCCTACCTCATAGAACGCGGTCTCGATGCCGTCATGATGGCACACTGTCTCTATCCGCGGATCGACGACAGGATCTCCACGGTATCCCGGTCAATTGTCACAGACATTCTTCGGGGCGAGCTCGGCTTCGAGGGGCTCATCACAACGGACAGCATGACGATGGGAGCCCTGATCGATCAGTACGGCGTCGGAGAGGCCTGCGCCCGGGCGCTTGCGGCCGGTGCGGACACGGTCCTCATGAAGGCGGAGAACCAGTGGCGCGGTGAGATGTTCTACACAATCGAGCAGTGGGTTGATTCGGGGCGCATCGCAGCTGACGAGCTCGACGCGAAAGTCCGGCGAGTCCTCAGCATGAAGTACGACTATGGGCTCTTCGACACCATGGGCATGATCGATGCCGGCCGCGCCGCCGAGCCTTACAGCGACCCCGTGATTCTCCGCACCGCGCGGGAGGCGGCCCGCTCGGCGTCCATCATCGTGAAGGACGAGCTCGGTGCGATCCCTCTCGATCCTGAGAAACGCGTGCTTCTCATAAACCAGCAGAACGCCGTGAAGAGCGCGAATGACGAGTGGGACCACCCGGCGCTCTTTCAGGAGCTCCTCGAGGCGGAGCTCCCCGGCCTGCAGACCGTCGAGGTTCAGTTCGGCCACGAGGAGATGGATGCACGGTCGATCGACCGGATGCTCACCCGCGACGACTACGATCTCATCATCGCCACCAACGTCTACGACCGGCAGTTCGAGCCGCAGCGATACGCCGCCGACCTGGTATCACGTGGCCTTCCGGTATTGCTCGTGACAAACACCCCCTACCGGATCAAGGAGGTCGGGGGCATGCTCGAGGAGGCGCCGTCGATTCTGCTGAGCATGAATCTCACACCCCACGGTCTTCGCATGATGCGGGATATCATCCTCGGCCGCGAGGTTCCCGCCGGCAGATGGCCGCTCTCCAACTACAATCCCGGCGGGCTGCCGGTGGTGGAGTACCGATTCTAAGTCGAGGAGAACCATATGCAGCCAGTACCGATTGCCACACCCCACGACTTTGGCTCCGCATCCGAGACCGGCTGGACCCGGGCGCACTGGCTCGAGATGTTCGCAGAGCTCATCGCACCCATAATCGACAACGCCTCTCCCGGGAAGGCGCGGCAGATCATCCCGGGGCAGCGGAGTCACCACGGTCGGCTTGCCGATGAGCTCGAAGGATTCACCCGGTCCTTCATCATGGCCGGGCCCTGGCTGGCAACCAGTGAATGCCCGGAGGTGCATGCACGCCGCGGCACGCGAAACGTTGCCTCCTTCTACCGGGAGGGCATCCTCGCCGGTACCGACCCGGAACATGAAGAGTACTGGGGCGACATCACCGACTACGCGCAGCATCTCGTGGAGATGGCATCCCTCGCCTGGTCGCTCTACCTCTCGCGCCGGTGGATCTGGGACACCTACTCCGAGGCGGAGAAACGGCAGGTAGCCGACTATCTCTACCAGTGCACGACGGTGGAATATCATCAGAACAACTGGCTTCTCTTCAACGTCGTGACGAACGCCGTGCTCAAGCGCCTGGAGATGCCCTACCGGCAGGACCAGATCGATGAGAATATCGATGCCTGTGAGGGGATGTATCTCGGCTCGGGCTGGTACCGCGACGGCAGCGTGAATCGCCTTGACTACTACAACGCCTGGGCGTTTCACTACTACTACCTCATCTGGTCCATCCTGGATGGG
>JAWLDL010000131.1:0-6485 GCA_041686675.1 Spirochaetia bacterium
GGACTTGAAGACGCTTGTTGAGAGCAATTTCGAGACGGTAAACTCCCAGGTTACCCTGTAGTTCACTCAGTTAAGGTGACAAACAAAAAGGCCCGAGCCGGCGATGCCGGTCGGGCCTTTGATATGTGTGAAGCTCGGATGTTCGCTTAGATGGACATCCCGTCGGGGAGTGCCGCGTTGATGGCGTCGACGTTGTCATCGACGAAGTCGGCCGCGGCCTCTTCTGGGGTTGCACCGTCCGAAATGCTGTCCATCACGGGGCCGTAGCTCATGGACTGCCAGTCGGTGTCCTTGAGGAAGCTGTACACCTCGGGCATATCCTCCTCGAGGCCGAGTCGCGCCACGGTGTGGATGTCTTCCGCCTCACCGTAGATCTGCTCCGATTCTTCGAGGATGCGCAGATCCCAGCGGGAGAACTTCCAGTGCGGGCGCCAGCCGGTGACGACGATGGGCCGCTCGTTATTGACGGCGTCATCGAGCGCCGCGGTCATGGTGGGGCCGCTTCCCTCGAGAAGCGTGAGCGCGCTCAGGCCGAGAGTATCATCGGCGATGGCGTTCTCGGTCTGCTCCATCATGCCGGCGCCGGGGTCGATGCCGGTGATTTCGTTGTCATACTTTTCGGCGTTGGCGACGAGATCGGATACCGACTGCTCTTCCACGTAATCGGGAACCACGAGTCCGAGACCGGCGCCCTCGTAGGTGGTACCGAGATCCTCGACCTGGTCGGTGAACTCACCCTCGGGGCCGTAGTAGGCGGCGTGAGTTGCCGGGAGCCATGCGGTCATGTGAGCGTCCGCATCGCCGTTTGCAACGGCCTGCCACATCGCGGCGTTGGCCACGTTGCTCAACTGTACTTCATACCCCATGCGATCAAGGATCTCGCCGGCGACGTGAGTCAGCGCCACGGCGCGGGCCCACTCGACGTATGCGAGCTCTACCTCACCCTTGTCTTCGGTCTGGGTCCCGGCCTCCTGCGAAGCCGCCTCATCGGATCCGGCGCTCTGTCCGCACCCGACGAGCAGTACCGCCGACGCAAGTGCAACGACGATCAGCCCGAGCGTGATTCGTTTGAATGCTTTCATGTATGTGCCTCCTTGGCAATTGTCTGCTGTCTTCTGCGCGCGCGAGACGCTGTACGCGCTGCAGAAGCTTATATTACTATCGAAAGCTATCCGATCGGTGACGTCTAGTCAAGTGAGATACATCGTATTCAACTATTAGTGTCTCTGTAGGTTTTTGGAAGACTTTTGGAATTTTCGAACGCGTAGCAGAAATAGGAGTGTAAATACATACAGGAAAGGAGGTTATGATGCTCGATTGCTGCCATTAAGTCTGTGCGGGTTTCCGCCGGCAATGGTGATCTTATTGCCGAACGCCGGGAGGCTGCTGATTCGATAGTATACTAGTGTTTGGTATGCGATGCGCCGGGCATTGATTGCCGCGGCGGCCGCCGGCGTGCCACAATGATTGCACCGGAGTCGACCATCACATGAATCCGATCATTCTCTTCGCGCTCGCGTATTTTGCGGCTCAGCTCCTCGTCGCGCAGTATCTTGCACCTTCGGATTACTCTCCGCGGCGGCACACGATCAGTCAGCTCGCCTCCCAGGGGTACGAGCGAAAACGTCTCATGCAGGCGGGTTTTGTCATCTATGGGGTGATGTTTTCGGGGGCGCTGGTGGGGATCATGATGCGGTCGTCGGCGCCACTGTATCGCGACATCCCGCACCTGGTGTACGGACTTGCATTGCTGCCGGCGGGCATATACTGCTCAATGCCGTTTCTGAGAGGGTTACGATTTTCCAGACGGGAGGCGCACCTGCATGCCTTGTCGGCAAAAATCTCCGGTGGCGCTTTCGGACTCGGGATTGCGGTGCATGCGGTGGTCTACCAGACTCCCGATGGGAGGGTTTTCCACCTCGCCTCGCTGGCCGTGTACTCTGTGGCTGCCCTGTGGTTCGGACACACGCGCAGAAACATGGGTGCCGTACAGCGGTTCATGTACGCCTTCGGGAGTGTGTGGCTGCTGGTTACGTACGGGACCGGGCTGTTCCTGGCGGGGTGATTGGAGCCGCGCCGCCTACGCCGGCGGCGCTCGTTTTGCGGCGCGCGACGGCAGTGCGCGCTGCGACCGCCTATGCCGGCGTGTGTTCCTTTTCGTATTCGTAGATGCGCTGAATCTTCGGCTCCGAGCGGCCGCCCGGGGTATAGGCGGATTCCATCCAGGTTCGTGTGAGGGTGCGCGCGAGCTTGTCGCCCATGACCTGTGCCCCCATCGTGATGATGTTCGCGTTGTTGCTTTTTGCGGCGCGCTCGGCGGAGTAGGCGTTTTCAACGAGGGCGGCGTAAGCGCCCGGCACTTTGTTGGCGGCAATGCTTACGCCGATGCCGGTACCGCACATGAGGATGCCGCGCTCATGCTTCCCGGCAGCAACGGCCTCCGCCACCTCGATCGCCACATTGGCGTATATGGGATCGTCGCTGCCGTAGTCGACGTATTCGTAGCCGAGCTCTTCGAGCTCGGCCTTGACGGCATCCATCAGGGTGGAAGCGTTGGGGTCGTATCCGAGTGCTATGGGTTTCATGAAGTGCTCCTGAGTATGTCGCTGTATACCCATACGGTAGTCAGGCTCATCGTCGCAGTCAAGCACGTGCACTTACGCTGTGAGAGGATCGGGTGTATGGTGTATCCGAGGAGCGTGTCATGATTACACGGAGGTATGGTGTACACGATGTATTCCTCTCTATCGTCGGCTTCGGCGGCATATGCGTCATGGACGAGACGCCCGCCGACGCAGAGCGCATCGTCGCCCGGGCCGTCGACAGGGGCATCAACTATTTCGACGTTGCACCGAGTTACGGCAATGCGGAGGAACGCCTCGGGCCGGCGCTCGCGCCGTACCGGGAACGCGTCTTTCTGGCCTGCAAGACGAACGTGCGCGACGCCGACGGCGCCGAGCGCGAGTTCCACCGCTCTCGACGCCGTCTGCAGACCCGGCACATCGATCTCTACCAGCTCCACGGCATAGAGAGTGAGGAAGACGTCGACCGCCTTCTCGCACCGGACGGAGCCATGGAGGTGCTCATGCGCCTGCGTTACGCCGGTGACATTCGTTTCCTCGGATTCTCCGCCCACAACGAGTCGGCGGCCCTCCGCCTGCTCGATGCCGTCTCCTTCGATTCGGTCCTGTTTCCCGTCAACTGGCGGGCCTGGCACGCCGGCGGCGTGGGCCCCCGCCTCGTCGACCGGGCGCGAAGCCGGGACACCGCGATCCTCGCGCTCAAGGCCCTCGCCGACCGTCGGCGCCTCGAAGGCGAGCCCGTCGAATACCCGAAGGCCTGGTACAAGCCACTGTCGACCTACGCCGAGGCGGAGCTCGCCCTGCGCTTTACCCTCTCCCGCCCGGTCACCGCGGCGGTCAGCCCGGGCCACGAGGAGCTCCTGTGGTGGGCCTGCGACGCGGCCGACGCCTTCTCTCCCCTCTCCGATGAGGAGGAGCGTCAGTTGCGGGACCGGGCGCTCGATACTGCGGGCGACGACGGGGTGCAGCCGGTGTTCAGTAGGACCGTTACGGGCATTTGAGGGGCTACTGCCGCCACCGCCGCCGCCCGCCCTCAGACTCCGAGCACAACCACCAGCACCGGCACCGTAACCACCGCGAGCAGCGTGGTGAGGCTCACACTCGACGCCGAGACCGAGGAGTCCGCGTCGAAGGCGCGGGCGAAGGTCTGTGTGGCGACCGCGGTGGGCATCGCGGCCATGAGGACCACGGTCTCGACTACCAGGGGCGGGCTCGCGAAGATCCAGGTCATCACACCCCACGCCACCGCGGGCATTATCGCGAGCTTGATTACCGAAGCGAGTGCGGCTCCCGGGAAGTTCCTGCGGAGCTCGGAGAACGAGAGCGAAAGGCCGAGCACGAGAAGAATGAGCGGCAGGCTCATCCGTGCGAGAAGCTCGATGGGGCGGGCAAGCACCTCCGGGAGGGACCATCCCGCGGCGGCAAAGGAGAGCCCGAGCGCGATTGCTACGAGAAGCGGATTCCTCAGTGTGCGGGCGAGACGAACGAGGGGGCGTATGCTCTCTCCGTCGGGCTTGAGCAGGCTGAGCACGAGGATGCTCATCAGGGTGTTGATGAACACCCCCACGGCAATGACGATGGCAACGGTACCGAGAACCTCGCCTCCGAGGGTGGTGCTGACGATGGGCAGTCCGAGGTAGGCGAGGTTGGCGCGAAAGCCGGCCTGTATCACAGGGCCCCGCTGGCGGAACGGCAGGGGCAGGGTAGCGGCGAAGCCGATGAGCGTCGTGATCGCCACGATGATCGGGAAGGCGATGGCCGCGGCGCCGCCTGCAAGGGCGTCCAGGTCGACTCCGCTCGATTCGGAAAACAGCAGCGCGGGCAGGCCGATGAAATAGACCAGGCGGTTGAGCTCGTCGACGAACCCTTCCCGGGCGAAGCCGGTCTTTCGCAGAAGATAGCCCACGAAGATGATGATGAAGAGCGGGAGAATCAGCCTGAGTACGTCCATGTGTGCCTGAGCCTATGGCGAATCGACGGCGGCGGCAAGCAGCAGCGAGTATGCCTCGTTTATGCGCTGGCAGGTCCTCAGGCCGCGCGGATTCACGTCGGGATGATAGCGCTTCATGAGGGCCTTGTACTGCGCTTTCAGGCGGGAAGTGGTCACGGGGCCGTCGTAGGACTCGAGCTCCATGACTTCGCGGGCCCGGCGAAGAGGGGCCGCGCCCCGGTTGCGTCCTGGGCCGCGGTCACGGCCGCCGTCGCCCCGGCGTTCCCCGCCGCGCCGCTCGCGCTCCTCTTCCGCCCACTCCTCTTCGGGCCGACGGACGGCGCCTACCTCGAGCGCAATCTCGAAGAGCGCGATGCACACTGTCGCGAGCACCGTCTCCCGCTCGAGCACGTGCCGGGAGAAGTAGTGTTCGAGCAGGTCACGCACGTTTGCCGCGGCAAGATCGGGCTCGGGGTACCCGGCGAACTCCACGTACTCTCGGGCGGTATCGGCGATGAGCTCGGCCATCGAGAAGTACTCATCGAGGTAGCGGCCACGGGCGCGCCGGTAGGAGCCGAGCCTGCCGAGCATCGCCTCGAAGGCGGCGCGGTCGACGGTGTGTGCCGAGGCTGCCTCGCCGGCGCGGCGAAGCAGCCGACTCGTGATTTCAAAGCGCGTCTCATGGGAGAAAAAGATTCCGGCCTGCTCGAGCTCCCGCTCGGCGGTCGTCCCTTCGAAGAGCTCGAGAAGCGTGACGAGCTCTCCGGCGTTTTCCTGCCGGAAGCGGGCGGTCGTCATGGAGAGGTCGACCATGCGGTTGCCCCGCATCGCCTCCTCGTAGATCCGGCGGTAGAAGTCGGCATGGTCTATCCCGAGGAGCTCCCGAACGGTGTCGGCGGAGAGCTCCCAGGCGCCGGTTTCCCGCTGTTGTGCGAGGATGGAGTCTCTAATCGCGTTCATCGGGCGAGAGACCTGAGCTCCTCGTAGAATGCCCGTGGAATCCGAACGCCCTCGCGCTCGGAGCGTCGACGCGCCGCATACCGCCGGTCGGCCGGCAGGCGGGTTCCCTCCTGGGCCAGCACGCGCTCGAAGAGGCGCTCGGCGTGGGCCAGGTGGGCGGCGCGGCTGCCGTCGGGGGCGAAGCGTTCGGGCGCCATGGCGATGATGAGCTCGCCGCCCCGGGGAACGCCGGTCCCTGCGCTGTCGACCTCTGATGCCTCGAAGCTGAACAGATCACCGAGCAACGCGCCCGCGAGAAGCTCGATCATGAGCGCGATGGAGGAGCCCTTGTGCCCGCCGAAGGGAAGCTGGGCGCCTGCAAGGGCGGCGGCGGGATCGGTAGTGGGCCGGCCGCCGGGGTCGATTGCCCAGCCTTCCGGAAGCGAACCTCCGTCGCGCATGCGAACCTGGATCTCTCCGCGGGCGCTCGCGCTCGATGCCTGATCGAAGACGAGGGGCGGGCGCCCCTCCCGCGGCCAGGCGAAGGCCATCGGATTTGTGCCGTACAGCGGCTCCCGTCCGCCGGCCGGCGCGACGTAGGAGAGCGAGGCGGTGAAGGCCATGGCGACCAGGCCGTCTGCGGCGAGGCGCTCTACTTCCGGCCACAGGGCGGCCACGTTGTAGGCGTTGACAACCGACAGCGCGGCAATGCCGGCATCCCGGGCGCGCTCCGCGAGCCCGGGCGTGCCGCGCTCGAGCGCAAGGGGAGAGAAGGCGTAACCGCAATCCGCACGCAGGACCGCCGGCGCGGTTTGCGAGAACTCAGGCTCCGCGTCCGGCGACACACCGGCCTCGCGGAGGGCGCGAACATAAAAGGGGATGCGGAAGAGGCCGTGCGAGAGGGCCTCATCCCGCTCGGCGACTGTCACCGTCCGGGCGATCGCAGCCGCGTGGGCGGGCGAGAAACCGGCTGACAGGCATGCTCGCTCTGCGAGCTCGTGGGCATCGTCGAGGCTGATGCGGATCCGATCGGC
>JAWLDL010000132.1:0-6476 GCA_041686675.1 Spirochaetia bacterium
TCTGATTTTCCTCGGACCGCCGGGTGCCGGAAAGGGAACGATGGCCTCGCGCCTGGCGAAGGACAAGGGCATTCCGCACATTTCAACCGGTGACATCTTTCGCGAGAACATCAACAACGGCACGGACCTCGGAAAAAAGGTAAAGAGCATCCTCGACTCCGGCGAGCTCGTGCCGGATGAGCTCACCGTGGAGCTGGTGAAGGACCGGCTCAACCAGGATGACGTATCGCAGGGGTTCATTCTCGACGGCTTCCCCCGGACGATCCCCCAGGCAGAGGCTCTCGAAGACTTCGCATCCATCGATGCGGTCATCCTCTTCACCCTGCCCGACGAAGAGATCGTGAAACGGCTCTCCGGCCGACGCGTACACAAGCCCTCGGGACGGACCTACCACATTCTGTTCAGTCCGCCCAAGGTTCCGGGAAAGGACGACGTAACCGGCGAGGAGCTCATCCAGCGCGGCGACGACAGCGAGGAGTCCATCCGAAACCGCCTCGACGTCTACCGCAAACAGACTCAGCCGCTCGTCGACTACTACCGGAACAAGAACCTGCTGAAAGAGGTTGATGCCGGCCCGTCCCCCGACGAAGTGTACAAGAAGCTCACCGAAAATCTCACGTGACTTTCGCCTCGAGGACCACTCGGCTCGAATGTGAGCTGTCCCGCGCGGCCTGAGTCCGCGCGGGCTGTGTGAGCTCCGCTACGGGAACTAACTTGCGTGGGCGGCGGCGGTCTATTCGTCGGCGTCGGGCGTATCGCCCTCATCCGGCCCGTTGTCGGGGGCCCCGTCTTCATCCCGGGTCGCGTCCTGGTCCTGCCCCCCGTCCTGGTCCGGCTCCCCGTCCTGCTCCGGCCCGGCGCCGTCATCCGGCTCGACGAGACCGTACTCCACAAGCAGACTCGTAACCCGCGTACGCGAGAGCAGATTCTCCCGCTCGAGAAGATCCGCCGCCCGCTCCTCGTCATCAAAGCCTGCCTCGAGCGCCGCTGTGAGGCTTTCGATGCCGGTCAGCGGCTCCTCGACTGAGGTAAGTTGAAGCTCCGCCTCACCGAAGAGGGCGCGGGCGTTGTCCGGCTCTCGGGCGAGGACCCGCTCGTATACAGCGAGGGCGCGCGCGAAGTACCGCTGATCGGCGTAGATACGGGCAACGCTCAGCAGCCGGTCGGTCTGCCCGGCCGGCGCGCTGTCGACATACTCCGAGAGCATCGAGACCGCCTTTTCCTCATCTTCGAGCAGATGGAGCACTCTCCCGTACTGGAAAAGCACGTCGATGTCGTCGGGCTTCGCCTCCCAGGCCCGCTCGAGGAGCTCACCGGCGCGCTCGGTGTTCTCCAGGCGGAGATGGACCAGCGCGCCGCTGTAAAGCGCCGAGAGACGATAGGGCGACTCGGAGAGAACCTCATCATAGAGCTGTGCGGCATCCTCATACCGTTCCTGCTCGGAGTAGGCGTATGCGAGCGACTCGAGCACGAGTACGTTCGCCTCGTCCTCGGTGCGCAACTCCTCGAGCACGGGAATCGCATCGGAGTAGGCGCCTGCCTCGATGTAGGCTCGGGCAAGGTTAAAGGTTGCCGGAGCGAGGTCGGGATCGAGGGCGAGCGCCTCGCGGTAGTACTCCGCAGCGCGCTCATACTCTTCGAGATCGTAGAAGGCGTTGGCGAGATTGAAGTATTCCTCGGCAAGGTCGACACGGCGCACGTAGGACTGACAGCCCGCGAGCAGCCCGATGAGAACGAAGAGCAGGACTAACTCAGCGGCCGAGAACCGTCGACTCGATTCCGTGGACCTGTGCGCGGTAGAGGTTTGCAATGGTGGCTCCATAGTCGGCGATGAGCTGAATAATATCACGCGGGCGCTCGGCGGTGTCCATGCCGTTGAGACGGTCACCGGCATCGCCGAGGCCGGGCAGAATGTAGGCGGACTCATTGAGAGAAGGATCCATCCACAGCGTGTAGACCGTCGCATTCTCCACCGCCCGCGTAATACGGAGGGTTCCCTTGAGAGCGGAGATCACGTTGAAGAACTTGACCGAGCGCGGCTGGACGCCCTGCTGCCGCAGATAGTTGATAATTGTAACGAGGCTCCCGCCGGTGGCGTTCATCGGGTCGGCAAAGATGAGGTCCTTTCCATGCAGGGAGGCGAGGTCGTAGTAGCTCCTGTCGAGGTCGAGGATATACTCCATGTCCCGTTCCTGTTTGCGATCATCACGCTTTATGCTGAACAGGGCAAAGGGCGTGACGTAGCCGGTCGACGAGTACTCCTGGATCTCCTTCGACATGATCATCGACGGCAAAAGAGCGCCGCGTAACATCACACACATCGCCGTATTCTCGAGCTCCTCGTCGATGTCAGGGATCTTGTGCACGGCGTAGTTCTGCACCGGAGCATCCACGGGAGTTCTGACAAAGAGATGATTCTTGCGCTCCACGCCCGGGCCGGCAAAGGCCAGGTTGAACAGCAGCTCGTAGGCGCGCTGAATGTAATAGATGAACTCACTCTGGCCGGTTCCCACATCACGCAGTTTCGCGATGAGGCGGGACGCCTCGCCGTGGACCTCCCGCGGCGTTTCAAACGAGTAGACCCTCACCGAAGGATCCGCCGCCGTCATATCACGCATTCGCTCACCCATCGCCCCGTAGAGCTCGATGAGGCGTTGTTTCTCCTCGGTAATTCGCTTCTCGTTGCTCGAGGACTCGAGCACCCGCGACGATTCGAGAGCCTGCGCATAGAGCCCGTCCATTTCGGCGATATGCGCGCTGTCCTCCTCGAGCAGGTAGCCGTCGAGATCCGATGCGGTAAGTACGACCTTGTCCATGAAACGCCTGCCTCCCGCCCCACTATAGCTCCCACGGGGCGCGCGTCTCAAGCTGTCTCGAGATTACGGCTTACGTTAGGATTTGGTTAGGCTCCGTTCCGGCACGCGGCAGAAGTTGCATTTGCCGGTCAATCAGGGTAGGGTGAATAGAGGCTTTAACAGCCTGGAAGACTACCATACCGAGGAGTGGAGATGAAACGCAAAGTTGCTTTATTCGTGCTTGTCCTGTTGATAGGAGCCGCTGCCGCCGGCTTCGGCGCGACCTGGGGAGTCGGTGCATCATTCGGTATAGACGCCATCGGCGGGCTTCCGAATCAGGCGATGCTGTCGCTGAAGTTTCCCCAACTGCCGATCCTCTGGGGACTGGGCCTGCAGGTCGGTGAAGACCAGGCGAACCTCGGGTTGACCGCGGATTGGTGGCTCTATACCACGAACCTCTTCAGTTTCGTCAATCTATACGTCGGCCCCGGCCTCTATACCGCACTGCCCGAGCCCTTCGAGCTCGGCGGGCGCGTTCCGATCGGGCTCAACGCCTATCCGGTCGACGTGTTCGAGATCTTTCTGGAGGTGGCGCCGACGCTCGTTCTGATCTCCGATCGTGACGGCATCAATATCCCCGATTTCGCCGTGCAGGGAGCCTTCGGCTTCCGGTTCTGGTTCAATACCTGAGCGGGCGTTTACGCCGGCGGCACGGCCGCGGCTGACGCCCAAAAAGAAAGCCCGACGCACCCGATCACGATCATGTGGTCGGGCTGTCGGGCTTTTTTTGTGTGTCCGCATCTCCTAGGGGAGTCGAACCCCTGTTGCCGGGATGAAAACCCGGTGTCCTAACCACTAGACGAAGGAGACACTGTACCGGGAGAATAGCCAATCTCACGGCACGGCGTCAAGAGGTTCGGCGCGGCGGCGTGCGCGCCGCAGTCGGCGTCTGGCGCGGAGGCGGGCCCGGCCGCCGGCGCGGCCGCAGGCGCATCCGCGGCCGCCGCATCATCGATCACTCGAGCCCGATGGAGATCGTTCCGCTGCCGGCTACCCACTGCAGGTTGTACGCGGCGCCGACGGGGTCTTCGGTCGAGTATACCCAGATGTAGTAGTCTCCTTCGCTAAGCGTCGTCTCTATGCGCTCCTCTTCGAGGTCGCCGGGTTGCCCGGTCGTCTCATCCCAGGGGGTGCTGGTGTCGGATGTGGTGACCTCGACCGGAGCAGCCGGATCTCCGGTCCACGTGTAGAGGCCGAGGGCAAGGTCGCTGTCGTCGTGGTCGAACTCCAGCACGATGGTGACGTTCTCATCATCAGCCGCCTCACGGGAGAAGGAGAACCAGTCGCCCCCGGTGTAATCGCCCTCGGCTCGCTGGTCGAGATCGATGCCGGCAAGCACCGCTGCCTGGGCGATCGGGGCGGCTTCTCCGACCGTATCGTTTTCCTCATGGATGTCGTCGGCGAAACTCTCCCGGCTTATGTCGACGGTACTCGAGACCGAGAAACCTTCCGTGTCGGAGATGGTGATGAGCCCCACGAAGTACGTCGACCCCGGCGAGAGAAACGCGAAGCTCGCCGGCTCACCGGGACGCCAGTAGGCGGGACCTCCGTCCCCCATTGCGCCGCTGAGAGCTCCGGTGATCCTCGCCCCGTCGGCGTCGTAGACGGCCATGTAGACGGCGCTGTTGGCGCCGGGATCGGCGGTGATGCGCATTGCATCGGGCTCAGCGGAGGCGTCGGCGAGGAACCAGTGCTCGTCGAGCCATTCGTAGATGACCTCACCGCCCGGGTCTGTCACGGTGCCCGTGTCGTAGCAGGAGTCCAGCGTGATCCCCGTCGAGGACGGCGCCGCTGGAATGGACGTAGGTGCGATTGTGAGGGTACCTGCGGGGTCCGGCGTGGGGCGGATCAGAACACCCGTCGTTACACCGCTCTCTACGCTGAAGCTCTCCGAGACACCGTAGAGAACCGGGTCGTCGGTACTCACGCTCGTGTTGTAGACCCGGGCTTCCAGCGTGTAGCCGGAGGCGGCCGGCACATCCCAGGTAACCACCGTCTCGCCGCTCTCGTCCGGGCCCGCATCCAGGGTCACTGAGAGGCTGTCGCTGTGCGCCCCGTCGAGATACAGCTCAAAGTCCACGCGGTTTACGATCATGAGCGCCTGAGTGGACAGCCCGCCGTCGACGCTTGCCCCAAGTGCCCTCGCAAGTGACGGCGCAAGCCGCGGCACGTGGAGGGTTACCGATCCTTCCGGGGCGTTGTCGCCGGTGGCGTCACCGCTCTCGGAGCCGGTGTCACTGTCGTACATCTGTGGCGCGCATGCCGCCCAGAGGACGGCGATCGCGATCACCATCAGAGCCTTCATCGTGGAAGATTTCATATCTTACCTCCCGGACTTCCGGCGGGCTCCAGGCGGAGCCGTAGCCGGTCTATTCCAATCCGATCGTGACCGTGCCTCCCGGCGGTACGTTCACGCTCCGTTCGTATGGGGAAACCGTGCCGTACACCTCCCCGAGCCGGAGGGACGCAGGAACGTCCCGCGACTCGAGGAAGGACGGCGGCAGAGAGGGGGAGCCGAGATCCTGTATCAGGAGTAAATCGGTCATGGCGAGCCCGCCGAGTTGCGTGAGAAGGACGCCCGGCAGCTGCACCTCTTGTGAACGCGCGATTACCGTGCCGACGGGTCCGTCGGCGGAGTCGAGGCGATGGACGTAGAGGTCTGCGCCCGTGACCGAATCCAGTGCGAGGGTACCTGCGTCATACTGCAGACTGTCGAGATCGGGATATGAAAAGGGGCCGAGGGCATCGTCGACATCGAGGAGTGTGAGGTCGCCGCCTGCAGGCTGTGGCGGGGAAGCGGAGAGCCAGTGTCTTGCGTGGCCTGCGGGCTGCAACCCGACATCCTCTCGGGCGTGCACGAGGACCAGGTTCGTCCAGCCGAGGGGGTTGTAGAGGGTAGACTCGTGCCAAGCCGCACTCTCGAGCTCCAGGGTGGCAAGAATGTCGCTGCTCGTGTCCGGCGCGCCGACAGCCGTGGTCGGCAGAAACCGACAGGATACCTACCCGTAGCTGCTGCGATAGTAGGCACGTGCAGCGTCCCCGGCATCGCCGCCGAGGATACGCACCGGGACGTAGTCCGTTGCAGAGGGGCGCGCAACATCCACGGTAACGGGACCGGCGCCGGCTGACGCGAGGTCCACGCCGGCCCGATAGAACACGAAGTCCGGCCGTGCCCCACCCGCGACCACTTCCCGCACCTCGACCACGACGAGTGAATCCGCCGAACGCACGGCAGTATGCACGGTGTACGAACCGCCATCCTCGTAGCGAAACTCATCGAACTCTTCGAGCGTGCCGTTCGCGCCGTAGATCGATACCGATATCGCCCCCTCGGCTATCTCAACTCCCGGGCCGTGGTAGACCAGCCCGGTAACTGAGGTTCTATCGGTATAGGAGGCTGGATCGCACCGCTCGAGCGGAAGGGAAAGCGTCGTGTCGACGCTCGTGTCGACATCGAGGGTCTCTACATAGAGAAAGGCATGGTCCGGGGCGGCCACACAGAGCGGCTCCGAGCGTACCGAGTAGGGGCCGCTCAGCACAAACTCGAAGACGCCGCCCGAGCCGGTGGTGTCGGTGTCCCAGCCGAAGCTGACGTCGGCTCCCGGGATCGGCGCTCCCGAC
>JAWLDL010000133.1:0-6475 GCA_041686675.1 Spirochaetia bacterium
AGGAGGTGTCGGAGTGCCACACCAGGGCGTCTTCATGCGTGCGGACTGCAGCCGCGAAGTAGCGAAACTGATCCACCGTGGCGGCGACGTCGTCGCGGGTCTCCGTTATCACCCGTCCGGTGTCCATGCTTTCGAGGCGCGCGAGGTGCTCGCCCTGGGCCTCCATGCGATCCGCCATCGCGAGGAGCACGCCGGCGCGATCGGCGGCGCTCATCGCCTTCCATGCAGGATAGGCGTCCCGTGCAGCTGAGACTGCGGCGTCGACCTCGGCGGCGTCGGCCTCCACTACGGTGGCAAGGGTCTCGCCCGTTGCCGGGTTCATCGAGGTGCCGGTCGCCTCGCGGTTGGTGCGGGAGGTGCCGCCGATGAATGAGGCGAGCTCGAGCGGTACAGAGATCCCCCGGCCCGCGGCGGGCCGGGGAGATGAGTTACCGGAGGCTGTCACTGGATCAACCCCTCCTGGGTCAGGAAATCCCGTGCTATCACGTCGGGCTCTTCCCCGTCATCGTAGCGCGCGTTGAGCGCACCCATCTGAGCGGTGGAGATGCGTCCGCCGAGGCTGTTCAGTGCGTCAAGCACACCGGGATACTCCTCGAGGGTGGCTTCGTCTACGACATAGGCTCCGGAGTAATCGGGAAAGAACTCCTTGTCGTCGGGAAGCATCACGAGGTTCATCTTCTGAATACGGGAGTCGGTGGAGTATGCCGCAGCGGCGTCCACCTCGTCCTGGTCGATGGCCCGGTACATCAGCCCGTATTGCATCGGAAGCACGTCCCGGAACTCGATGCCGTAGTGCTCCGACCAGCCCGGATATGCGTCCGGACGCGTGTCGAAGTTCTCGTCACCGGCGAGCACCCAGTCTTCAGCGATGCCGGCCAGATCGGAGGCCTTTTCGAGCCCGTGTTCCGCGGCGGTCTCCTCCCTGACAACCAGTATGTAGGTGTTGTTGAAGCCGATCGGCTCCGACCAGGTGAAGTCGAATCGCTCCTCGAAGCCTTCTTTCACGCGGCGATAGGTTTCCTCGGAGGAGAGATTGGGACCATCGTACCTGAGTATGCCCGTGAGCTGTGTCCCCGTCCACGTCGGGTACACATCGATCTCTCCACCGACCATGGCCTGGTGCAGTACCGATGAACCGTTGAACTCGGTATTCACGGTGGCCTCGAGGTCGGAGTTGTCCTCGATCAGGATCCTGGCCATGTGCGCGAGAATAATGGTTTCGTTGACCTGCTGAGCGGCAACTCGAACCACACCTTCCTGCTGTCCGCCGGCAAACAGGGTGCCTGCGGCAATCATCAATACAAGAGCAATCGTAAGCAGCTTCTTCATTCGCTTTCTCCTTTCATCTGTGAAGCGGCCATGCGTATGCGGGGACCGCGCCCGCCCCTGTCCGATCTTTCAGTTCGTCGCCGTCGCAACCTCCTTTCGTTCCATGATTTCCGCTTTCCTGGCGAGTCGTCTTGCTCGATGCTCCGGTCTCAGGTGACTCCTGAGGCTCTTCAACCCCTGATCCGCCGCGAGGGCGAGAATCGTCGCAGGGAAGGCCCCGGCCACGATGACCTCGTTGCGAATGGAGGCAAGCCCGCTGAAGATGAGCTTGCCGAGGCCCCCGCCACCGATTGCAGCCGCGAGCGCGGCGGTGCCGATGATCCACACCGCGGCCACGCGCACCCCGCCGATGATCACCGGAAGTGCGAGTGGGAGCTCCACGCGCCTGAGAATCTGCATCTCGGTCATGCCCATGCCCCGGGCTGCCTGTACCGTGGCCTGGGGCACGTTCCTGATCCCGATATAGGTGTTCTGGAGCACCGGCAGCATCGCGTAGAGAAAGAGCGCAGCGATGGCGTTGTCGTTTCCGATGCCGAACACGAAGATGAGGAAGCCGAGGAGCGCGAGGCTCGGGATCGTCTGAAACACGTTTGCCACGCCGATCACGTAGTTCGCGATCCGCTCGTTTCGCGTCAGGTAGATGCCGAGGGGCATGCAGAAGCCCACCGTGATTGCGAGCGCCACCGCCGAGATGTAGATGTGCTCCCAGGTGAGATACAGAATGCGGTCGTACTGGCTGCCGACGAAATCGACGAGCAGCTCGAAGAATCCGGGAAACTCCGTCATGATGCGGCCTCCGTTCGGCTCTGGCGCTTCTGTCGTGTCAGTCGGGTGATGGTCATACGGGCGACGCCCTCGTCGGAGACGACGCCGAGGAGGGCGTCCTCGTCGTCGAGGACGGGAATGGGAACGGACTGATCGGCAAGCATCTGTGCGGCGTCCTGGATACTGGCCTCACTCATGTGGAGCTTGCGGTCGGTGCGCATCGCATCGCGTGCCGTCCCGCCGCGCCCTGCCGCCGCCTTGGCCTGGGGTAGAAACACCATGCCCAGCCAGCGTCCCCGTGGATCACAGACCTGTGCGCTTTCCCTGCCGAGGTCCTCCATCCCGTCGAGCACCTCCTGCGCCGCCGTGGTCGGTCGCACAACGAGCGGCGCGTCCTCGACGAGGAACTCAACCGACATATCGGGAGTGATCTGGGAAAGGCGGTCTTCACCGATGAAGTCCCGCACGAAGTCGTTTGCCGGGCTCTCCTGCAGCTCATCGGGGCTTCCGATCTGCTCGACCTTCCCGCGTCGCATGAGCACGATGCGATCGGCGAGCTTGAGGGCCTCGTCCATATCGTGGGTGACGAAGATAATCGTCTTGTGCAGCTTCTCCTGCAGCTCGACGAGCTCCCCCTGCAGCCGGTCCCGCGTAATGGGATCGAGGGCACCGAAGGGCTCGTCCATGAGCACTACGTCCGGCTCGGCGGCGAGGGCGCGGAGAACGCCGATGCGCTGCTTCTGGCCGCCGGAGAGCTGGGAGGGGAGGCGATAGCGGAACTCACGCGGCGGGAGGCCCGCGAGCTCGAGGAGCTCGGCAACACGCTCCTCGATACGGCGCTTGGGCCAGCCGAGAAGCTGCGGTACCGTGGCGATGTTCTCCACCACCGTGAGGTGGGGCAGCAGCCCCGTTTCCTGAATGACGTAGCCGATTCCGCGGCGCAGCTGCACCGGATCGACCATAGTGATGTCCTCGCCGCCGATGCTGATGTGCCCGCCCGAGCATTCCTCGAGGCGGTTCGTCATCTTGAGAGTGGTCGTCTTCCCGCAGCCGCTCGGGCCGATGAAGACGACCGTCTCACCCTTTCCGACGGTGAGGGACAGCTCGTCGACGGCTTTGGTGCCGTCGTCGAAGACCTTGGAAACCTTGTGATATTCAACCATAGACCGTCTCTTTCCCGAGCGCGGAGATCGCCGTATCCAGGACGGCGAGAAAGCGCTCGGTGTGTTCGGGTTTGCCGACTGTCACGCGCAGATGCGTGGGAAAGCCCCATGAGGCGCAGGAGCGCACGATGACCCCTCGCTCGAGCATGCGTGTTGCCAGCGCGCTTGCGTCGGCGCCTGTGTCGAAGAAAACGAAGTTCGTGCGGCTTTCCGCCACCGCGTAGCCGCGGGCGCGCAGTGCCTCGGTCAGCCGGCCGCGCTCTGCGAGGGTGGCCCCGAGGGCGTGGGCGTAGGCCTCTCCATCCTCGCGGAGCACCGCCGCCGCCCCCGCAAGGCCGACGCGGTTCGCATTGAAGGGCTCTGCAACCGTGTCGATGACCCGGATGACCTCCGGCCGTGCCATGGCATAGCCGAGCCGCGCTCCGGCGAGGCCGTAGGCCTTGGAGAAGGTGCGCACCACGATGACGTTGTGGCCGGAGAGCTCGGCCACGGGGTCTGGCAGCGCCGCCTCGCCGGCGAACTCGACGTAGGCCTCGTCGAGCACGACCCACGCAGTATCCGGCAGGCTGTTGCGGAAGGCGGCGTAGGCGTCGAGGTCGAAGAGAGTCGAGGTGGGATTGTTCGGGTTACAGAGCCACGCGAGCTTGGTGCGCGGGGTGATCCGCGTCGCCATGGCATCGAGGTCGATGCGGTAATCCGCGGTCACCGGAACCTCCACCGTGATACCTCCCATGAGCCGCGAGATCTCGCGGTAGAGCCGGTAGGTTTCCACCGGAAGCAGGACCTCGTCTCCCTCCTCGATAAAGGTGCGGGCAATCGTCTCGAGCATGCCCCCCGCGCCGTGGGAGATGGCCACCGAGGCGGGACTCACGCCGTGGAGCTCACCGAGGAGCCGTTTTATCTCCTCGAAGCTGCTGTCGGGGTAGGAGTGGAGCCTGTCCACCTCCTGCTGCATAGCCCGCCGGGAGGCGGGGAAGGGGCCGTAGGGATTCTCGTTCGAGCCGAGCTTCACGACGTCGGAGAGCCCGTACTCCCGTTTGACCTCCTCGATGGTCTTCCCGGGCACGTAGGCGCTGACCTCATGAACCGCGCGGCGGATGCCTTTCGGTGTCATCTGTCCTCCATTTCGATGATGGTCGGGCCGCGTCGCCCCAGTGCCGCCCGGACCTCGTCCTCGAGCTCCGCGGGCTCCGTGACACGACGCCCGGCAATGCCGTAGGTCGCGGCGAGCTTCACGAAATCCGGCGTACGCAAGTCCACGCCGATGCGTTTGCCCGGGTGGCGGTCCTCCTCGGTGCGGCGGATCTCGCCGTAGCCCCCGTCGTTGTAGATGACGATCGGGAGGGACAGCTCTTCCTGGGCGGCAACACCGAGCTCCTGCATCGTGAACTGAAAGCCGCCGTCGCCTGCGAGCACGCAGACGGGCGTGTCGGGCTCAGCGACGGAGATCCCAATGGCTGCGGGGAGGGCGAAGCCCAGGGTGCCGTAGCCGACCGGATGCATGAAGGTTCGCGGCGCGCGGGCGGGATACTCGCTGAGGCCGGCGTAGGCCGGGCTCGTCATGTCGGTGACCAGGACGCCGTCCTGCGGAAGGGCTGCGCGCAGCGCAGCGAAGATCCGCTGCATGCGGGCAAAGCGCGCGGCATCGATGCCGAGGACCTGCGGGAGCTCGGCGGTTGACGCCTCGATGGCGTCGGAGACGCGCTGCTCGGCGGTGTGAGCTGCCGCCCCTGCCTCCGCGATGCGCGGCAGCAGGGCCTCGAGGGCTGCGGTCGCCGACGCGGCTACGGCGATATCGGCGCGGTAGTTCCGGTTGAGATCAGCCGGGTCGATGTTTATCTGGGCGAACCTGCGCCCGAGCGCCCGCGGCATCTCCCAGAGGTCGGTCAGAGAGAGCTGAGTGCCGACTCCGATGACGAGATCTGTATCCGCGAGAAGCGCCTGTACCGCGGGCGTATGCAGGCGGGTCCCCAGACAGAGCGGATGATCGTCCGGGATGATGCCTTTTCCCGCAAGGGTCTGTGCGACCGGTGCGTCGAGCGCCTCGGCAAGGGCTCGCAGCTTCTCGGCGGCCGCGGTGGCTCCGCCGCCCGCCACGAAGGCGATAGTCCCGCCCGCGGCACGGGTCTCGCGGATGGCCTCGGTGAGCTCGTCGACCCCCGCCGGGGCGGACCCTGCCGCGCCGGCCGCCCCGGTGGGGGCGGGTGCCACCTCCTGCTGCAGAACGTCTACGGGGATCTCCACGTGCACCGGACCGGGGCGCCCGTCGGTTGAGAGAGCGTAGGCGGCTGTCAGGTAGTCGGCGATGCGGCGCGCGTCCGGCACGCGGCGGCTTTCCTTGGCGACCGAGCGAGCGAGCAGAGTGGAATCGCGAAGCTCGTGGAGATAGCCGGTCCCCTGATCGGCGACGGAGCGGGGGAGCTGGCTCGAGATCACGAGCATCGGGACCGAGTCGTGGAAGGCCTCGCCCATCGCGGTTGCGACGTTGGTGAGCCCGGGTCCCGTTATCACGAGGGCAACCCCCGGCGTGCCGGTGCGCCGTCCGTACCCGTCGGCCATGAAGCCGGCACCGGACTCGTGGCGGGCGGTCACATGTCTGAGTGAGCTACCGATGAGCGCATCATAGATATCGAGATTGTGTATGCCCGGGATGCCGAATACGGTGCTGCATCCGAGGGCCTCGAGTGTCTCTACTACAATGTCGCTTCCTGTCTTTGCCTGCATATACCTCCCCTGCAGAAATTGTGAGCAGCACGACACACACGTCGCACAGCACCATCCCGCATCGGCGGGCCGGCGTGGCTGATCGGTGGTCCTCGTTCAGGTTGCTATGGGAAGAGTGATAGGTAATGTAGCGGCACCGGCGCACAGACGAGGATTCCCCCTGCGTGCGACAGGTACCACGGGCTACACTGCACGCGGTAACTCTAGCGGGCCGGGGGGAGTGTGTCAATATACCCGATTATTCGGCAGCTCCGGTATTCCGGTTGCCGACCGGGGCATATCGGGCGCATACTAGATGTGGAGGATGAAATGCAGATTGAGAACGTGACTGCACGATCCCGCGCTCTTCTCGTTCGGCTGGCGAGCGACGCAGTATGGCAGTACTTCCACAGCATAGAGCCTCCGGCAGAGACCGAGACGAGCGGCGCGGTTGCCGAGCACGGAAATACGGGCGAACAGCGTACGAACCAGGATACCATCGCGGAATGGCAGGG
>JAWLDL010000134.1:0-6457 GCA_041686675.1 Spirochaetia bacterium
GCGGCGTCTGCGCCGGCAGCGACGAGCTCAGGGGCCTCAGGGCCATGTGGAACGTAGGCGATGTGCGCGCCGGGAGAGAGGCGGCGGGTAAGCACGAGAAGAGGAGATGGCGGGGGCGCGGATGCTCCGGCGCCAGAGGGTCGGACGTCGAAAAAATGGGGACACCAACCGAACTGCTGTTTGAATCGCGCCCAGAAGGCCGATTGCAGGAACCCCGCCGGATTCGGATAGGACGCCTCGTCAACCTCGGAGATGATCACGCGGGACCTCCACCTTCGGCGCACGGGCCGCCGCCCCCCGCCGTCACCCGACCGTGCCGCTCGTCACCTTCTCGCTGGTGACCTTTTTGCCGCCTACTTCGAGGTCGCGGCCACCCACCTGCACGACGCCGTCCTTGACGGTGATGGGCATCGAGAAGAAGCTCTCGATGTCGATCTCCTTCGGCTCGGTCTTCGGGGCCGGCACGCCCTCGGGCAGGACCCGCTCGCCGGGCGTCGCGTGGTCGACGAAGAGCACGTCGACGATGCGCTCATCACCCTCGGCACCATCGCCGGGGTCGGCTGCAAGAAGCATACCCTGGCTTTTCACGCCGCGGAGCTTGGCGGGCTTGAGGTTGTTCACGAGTATAACCGTCCGTCCGGAGAGCTCGTCGGCCTCGTAGTAGGGGACGAGACCGGAGACGATGACGCGCTCGCTGGTCTCCCCGTCGTCGACTGTCTCGACGTAGAGCTTATCCGCCTTGGGGTGGCGCTCCACGGAGAGTATCTTTGCGGCCCGGAGGTCCACCTTGGAGACGAACTCCTCGGCCGGATCCGCGGGCGCGGCGACGCCGCCACCAGCGAGCTCGTCGCGCACCTTGCGCTCGGCCTGACTGCCGGAGAAGCGCTCGCGCATCTCGGTGACGAGCTCATCGGTGAGCTGGGCAAAGAGGATGTCGGGCTTCGAGACCCGTGTGAGACCTTCGAAGCGGCCGAGGTTCTTCCAATCGGCCTCGGGGGCTCCGATGAATGAGGCGATGCGCTTTGCGGTATCGGGGATATAGGGGGCGATCAGTATCGAGAGATCGCGGAGCAGGTGCACGAGATGGGACAGAAGCGCCTTCGTCCCCTCGGGATCGGAATCCTTCGTCTTCCACGGCTCGGCGGCCTGGAAGGCACGGTTGCCGATCGAGGAGATCTGGAAGACCTTGCGGAATGCGTCACGAAGCTGGGCAAACTCGAGATGCCCGGTGATCTCCTTCTCGAGCCCCCTCACTTCCTGCCAGAAGGATTTCCAGGACGCATCCATCTTCGCCTCGTCGATCGGGACGACCTCTCCGTCGTAGTTCTTGTAGAGAAAGGTCAGCGTGCGGTTGACGAGGTTTGCAAGGTTTCCGATGAGCTCGCCGTTGGTCTTCTCCTGGAAATCGTCCCAGGTGAAGGTAAAGTCCGAGGTCTCGGGGCGGTTGTAGAAGATGTAGAAACGCCATACGTCGGCGGGGATGCCGGTGTCCTGCGCGTCGGTCCCGAACACGCCGATCCCGCGGCTCTTGGAGAACTGGCCACCCTCGTAGTTGAGGTACTCCGAGGAGGACATCGTGTGGAGCATGGTCCACGTCTCGCCGGTGCCGATGAGGGACGACGGGAAAATGACGGTGTGGAAGGGAATGTTGTCCTTGCCGACGAACTGTACGAGCTCGGTGTTCTCCGGGTCCCGCCACCAGTCTTCCCAGCTGTCGGTGAGATTCATGGTGATGGAAATGTAGCCGATGGGTGCGTCGAACCAGACGTAGAAGACCTTGTCCTGGAAGCCCTCCAGCGGAACGGGGATGCCCCACTTGAGGTCCCGGGTGATGCCGCGCTCCTTGAGACCGTCGCGGATCCAGGCCTGCGTCATCTGCACCGCGTTTCGCGCCCACTGCCCCTTCACCGAGGCGGTCTTCACCCACTCCTCGAGCCTGGGCCGTATACCGGGCAGGTCTATGTAGAGGTGACTGGTTTTCTTCATCACCGGCGTCGAGTTGTCGAGTTCGCTTCGCGGGCTGATCAGATCCGCCGGGTCAAGCAGCTTCCCGCAGCTCTCGCACTGGTCGCCCCGCGCGTCCTCGTAACCGCAGTGCGGGCAGGTGCCCCGGACGTAGCGGTCGGCGAGGAACATCTGAGATTCCTCCGAGTAGAGCTGCTCGATGGTGTGCTCTTTGATGTAGCCGTTCTCGTAGAGCTTCCAGAAGATGTGCTGCGTTATCTCGGTGTGCCTGGGCGTGGAGGTCCGGCCGAACTTGTCGAAAGAGATGTTGAACCAGCGGTAGATATCATCGTGGACCTTGTAGTAACGGGTGCACAGCTCCCGCGGGGTGATCCCTTCTTCCCGGGCCCGCGTTTCGGTGGCGGTGCCGTACTCGTCGGTGCCGCAAATGTAGAGCGTCTCGTAGCCGGCAAGACGGCAGTAGCGTGCAAATACATCCGCCGAAAGGACCTGGATCAGGTTGCCGAGATGGGGAATATTGTTCACGTACGGCAGGGCCGAGGTAACCAGTCGTTTCTTCATAGCCTCCGACTATAGGTTTCGCCACCCCGCCTGTCAACCTTGGCCTCCCGGTGCTTCCGGCGAACGAACGAGCGGTGCCGGTCAGTTCCCGGAAACGCCGAGCCTGTTCTCTACGTCGACCTCATCGCCGACCTTTGCGGCAACCATATCGCCGATCGCCTTGATCTCGAGCTCGTTCTGCGCCTTACCCTCGAGAACCACGACGGTCCGCTTGTTGAACATGCCGCCACGCTTGTCGGCTCTGACGGAGATCTTGCTGGGGTCGGAGATCGTGGGATCCTGACTCACGTATCTGAGCACCTGGTCGATGACTTCCTGAGGCTTCTGTTTGGCCATTTTCTCTCTCCTTATGCGGTCGCGTCGCCGTAGCCCGCTACGCGTGCCTGTTATGAGTAAGTGTATTCTGTCGCCGCCAACGCTCGGACAAGGAAATGTGAAGTTTCTGTTAAGTCCCCGCCGTGCCTATCGCGGCACCGGGCGGTCCGTGGCATGGTATAGTGGGTATATGAGCAGAGTCTACATCGTCGAAGACAACAAACTCATACGAGAGGGCGTGGCCGAGTACTTCCAGGTGCACGGGTTCGAAGTCCTGCAGTTCGAGCAGGCCGCCGGCGTCCTCGAAGGGCTGCGCGTCTCCGCGCCGGATGCCATCATCCTCGATATCATGCTGCCCGACAAAAGCGGTTACATTCTCGCCACCGAAATCCGCAAACTGTCGGATGTACCGATTCTCTTTCTCACGGCGCGGGAGGATGAATCGAGCAGAGTCATGGGTTTCGAGATCGGCGGCGACGACTACATCGTAAAGCCCTTCTCGACGAAGGAGCTCCTGCTTCGCACTCAGGCAGTTCTGAAGCGGGCCGGAGCCGTAGAGGATGCCGAGCGCGAAGAGGGAACCTGGTACCGCGACGGTCACGAGCTGCATATCGACCGTGGCGGCCGCCGCGTGCTCCTCGACAGCGAGGAGGTGTCTCTGACCAACGCCGAATGGTCCATATTGTCCTACCTGGCGTTCCGCGAGGGCCGTGCGATCTCTCGCAGCCAGATTCTCGGTGAGTGTCTGGGATACCATTTCGAGGGCTCGGAGCGCACGGTGGACACGCACATTGCCAATCTCCGCCATCAACTCGGGAAACGGGGGTGGATAGAAACCGTGCGTGGCTTCGGATACCGCTTCGCGACCGATGATTCAAGCTAAGCCCGTTGACGCCGCCTGTTCGACGATGCCGCAGCTTCGCTTTCCTCGGTGGGCTGAGGTATGAATACCCACACCCTCGTAACATCCCCGTCCTGAACGAATCGGATGAACCCGCCGTGCAACTTCACGATCGTGTCGGCAATCGACAGGCCGAGTCCCGAGCCGGGAGAGCTTCGGGCTCCCTCTCCGCGATAGAAGCGCTCGAACATGAGCTGCACTTCTTCGGAGGCCACGTACCCCGTGTTCGACACCTCGAACCACACGCCGTCGCTACGCGTAAGCATGCGAAGACCGATATCTCCACCATCGCGAACGTAACGGAACGCATTGTCGAGAAGGTTCGTGAGCGTGCGGCGAACCAGGTGCTCGTCGGCAAAGAATGAGCTCCCCTCGTGGTCGACCGAGAAACGGCCGATCCCGGGCCCGATGCGTGGCCGAAAGGACCTCTCGAGCTCCTCGAGAAGGGAGGGGCCGTCGATATGCTCGCGCTCGAGTGACATCTCCGGCGATTCCATGCGGCTCAGCTCGCGCAGGTCGTTTACAAGCCGTTCAATACGGGTAACTTCCTCGAACAATGCGTCAAAACGCTCTTCGGTCGGGGAGATGACGTGCTCCCGGATTCCTTCGAACTGGGTCTTGAGGGCCGTGATCGGCGTGCGGAGGTCATGCGCGATATCCTGTGTCCAGCGTCGTCTCAGTCGCTCCTCGGTGGAGAGCTGTTCCTGTAGCTTCGTGGCGGAGGCGGCAATCGTGCGGAGCTCGCGGGGGCCGCGAACCGGGAAGTCGACATCCCGTCGCCCCGATGCAAGCTCCCCGATACCGGCGGCGAGAGCTTCTGCGTGTCCGGTAAGAAGGCGCGAGAACAACAGGGCCAATACGAATGCCACGCCGAGTGATGCGAGCACGCCGCTTGTCACGGTGGTCAGCATGCTCTGAACGAGGTACCGGTTCGCAAGACTCTCCCGGAAGCCGAGGGTGTCGGCGTAGAGGTAGGCGACGACGCGGCTCCCGCTGAGTATCGGTACCGGCGTGCCGATTTCGCCTTCGAGTGCCTGCTCGTGCTCGCTGATCCCCTGCCCCTCTTCCACCAGACGCCGTTCACCTCTGACAAAAAGGTAGAGCCCCGTCTTCTCGGGCGTCGTCACGTATGCGTAAACGCTCGACGTCAGAAATGGTGAGAGCGCCCTGTGGATGTTTGATTCGGTGAGCTCTCCGCTCTGCCGGTAGACTCGAGACACCTCGGGAACCATCAGATTCTGGAGTCGTCTGCCCCGATGCACGTTCCAGCGCTCTATGGATTGCTGAATGGCGAGGACGAAAACGCCGGAGAGAACAATGACAACAATGAGCAGCGAGACGAAAATGAAGATGAAGGCCCGGGAAAAGAGGGACCGGACGGGTATCACGTTTCCTGCTCGTATTCGATCGTGCGGCGCAGGACCTTCTCTTCAACAACCCGACGTGAATCGGATTGTACGAGTTCAGTCGTCGTCTGCTTCCGTATCCAGTTTCCGTACTCGTCATACTCGTAGTCCCGCGAGACGATGCGCTCGGTATCGTCGTGCGGCAGCATGAGACGCTCCCGGACCACATTGCCGCGCGTGTCGAGCTCGCGCTCCGTGCGGCGCTGAAGCTCTCCCTGGCCGTCGTAACTCTCCTCGACGACGGGGTGGTTGAAGGGGCCGTACGTGTATTCGATCCGCTCGTATGTAGTGCCGAGCTGGTCCCGGTGGGTCTCCTCCACTACGCGACCCCGCTCATCGACTCTCTCCCGAATCTGCTTGATTCGCGTACCGTCGGAGTAGTACACGCTCCAGCGTCTCGTGTCCTCTTCCTCGTCATAATCGTACGCTTTACGCCACTGAATCGAATTGTCGGGTCCATACATGACGTCCTCGACGAGCTCGTCATCGCGATATTCGTGAAGGAGGATCTGTTCCAGATTCTCACCGGCCCCATACGAGATCTCGCGTACCACTCGGCCACGAGAGTCGTACACGTACTCGTACCGCCAGTTGACGCCATCCTCGGAGTCGAGCGCCCGCCAGTCGACGAGATCTCCGTCGTCGTTATACGTCCGCCGCGATTCCCAGAGCAACTCGTTGGCGGGCTCGTAGCGCTCCTGCCGTACAAGTTGGCCCTCTTCGAAACTGAGGATATCACGTCGGCTCGTGCGTCCACCTGCGCCGGACTCCGGTCCACGCAGTACGGTTTCGCGCAGTTCGACCTCGGATACAGGACCGACAAGGCCCTCAGCAGCATCGGGCTCCGGGGGAACAACCGCCGCGGGCGCCGAAGCGACCGGCACAAACATCAGAACAATCGGCAGCACGGCGAACACGCCCGCGCGCACCATTCGCGTAAAGGGTCTCATACAGATAGAGTATAACGGCTCCGCCACCGCTCGAAAACCGGACAACGCCATACGTGAAGCCCGCATGCCGAATCTTGATTGAATCTTCACACAGGGTGGTCGTGACGCTGATAGGCGGGGCATATCATTTGCGCACAAACCTCATTCAAGGAGAATGATATGCAACACACACTCAAGTCGATCCTGCGCGTTTCAATCGTGCTTTTCCTCCTGATGGGTCTGGGACTGACACTCAGCGCCCAGGCCGGCTCACAGGCACCCGGCGATCAGGGGGCACAGGTGCCCGACGTCGATCCGGACTCCGGCGAGTTCGACCGGTTCGTCGACGCGCTCAAGACAGTGCAGAACGTGCAACAGGA
>JAWLDL010000135.1:0-6450 GCA_041686675.1 Spirochaetia bacterium
CAGCGACGCAAGGCGCGTGTCCAGCTCCGAGGGGGACGGCGGCCGCCGAGCCCCGTCCTCCCCGTAGACACCCATCCCGCTTGCCGAGAGATAGTCCCGATAGAGCGCCGACCGCTCGCGCGCCACGGAAGCCTCGTGCGTCCGGCGACGCTCGGCAAGCTCCGCCCTTTTCTCGCGGATCACCGAGTATACGTCCACCGAGCTCATCTCACGCGGCCCCGGTGAGCGTACCGAGAAGGTGATATCGCGCAGCAGAACATTGTAGACCATGGACGTGGCAGAGAAGTACTCGTACCCACCACCCTCACCCGCCCGCCCCTGTTGACTGAACACGTCTTCGAGTTCGAGAGACAGCACCCCCGGCGCCGGGCCTTCCTCGCTGAGCCGCGCCTGATCGGCGGAAATGACCCGTCGCTCTCCGCCTTCCCGGGCCTCAATGATCACGAGGTCGTCTATTCCCTCCCCGTCGACGTTTCCGGTCACGAGCGTACTGTCCCGGTACCTGATTACCGAGTGAGGCTCGAGCTCCAGTCTCGGGTTGGAGTACAGCAACTCACGGTAGAGATTGCCGAACCTGATGGTGCCGAGAGGAAGAAAGTAGTCATTCATCACAAAAGAAAACACCGAGAAGGCGATCCCGAGTACGAGCATCGGCACGAACAGAACCCGGTGCGAGATACCCGATGCCCGGAAGGCGATGATCTCGTTGTCCGAGGACAGGCGGCCGACCGCCATCAGCGCACCAACGAGGGCCCCGAAGGGAAACGAAAGCGCGACGATGGAGGGAAGCGAATACAGAATCAGCTTCAGTACATCCACCAGCGGCACATCCTTGGCCAGGATGTCTTCCGCGAGCAGAAGGAGCTGATTGACAAAGAAAATAAAGAAAAAGAAAAGAAACGCCACGAGGAACGAGAGCAGAAACTCCCGGGCTACATAGGCGTATGTTGTATGGTACCTCCGCCCCGGCATAGGCGCTCAACGTCCGGTAGAGCCGAAGCCTCCGCTTCCCCGAGCCGAATCGCTCAGGTGCCCGGGCTCGAACTCGGCCCTGACAACCGGCGCGATCACGATCTGCCCGATGCGCTCCCCGCGACGCACCACGAACTCCTCGTCGCCGAGGTTGATCAGAATGAGTCGGATTTCTCCCCGATAGTCGGAATCGATGGTGCCGGGAGCGTTCAGGAGGGTCACACCGTGGTGCGCGGCAAGACCTGAACGGGGGCGAATCTGCCCCTCGTATCCGCGCGGAATAGCGAGCCTCACCCCCGTGGGTATGAGCGCCCGCCCGCCGGTCGGAATAGCGACGGGATCGTCCACCGCCGCCTTCAGATCGGCGCCGGCGGCGTCGGCTGAGGAGTACACCGGCATAAGGTCCGGCGGGCACTCGCAGGGAATGCCGAGTGCCCTCCATGTCTCACTGAGGGTGTACTCCTCGTTCATGAGCTAGTCGCGCCTGCGGTCCCGGTCGTGGTGGGGCCGGTCACCGCGGCCCCGGTCGCCGCCGCGTCCGCGATCGCCGCCTCGTCCGCGGTCCCCGCCGCGTCCGCCCCGATCCGGTCGGAGGTTCGTGCCGGGCTCGTCCATACCCTCGTAGATGAGGCTGAGGTTGACGCGACCCATCTTATCGATCTCGATGAGTTTGACCTCTACCTCCTGGTTGAGCTCGAGTACGTCGCTCACCGAGTTTACCCGTTCGGCGGCCATCTTCGAGATGTGGCAGAGGCCTTCCTTACCGGGCAGGAACTCGATGAACGCACCGAAGTCCATGATGCGCTTGACCACTCCCTTGTAGACCTTGCCGACCTCCGGCTCCTCGAGGAGCTTCATGAAGGCATCGCGGGCGCCTTCCCCGCTTTCCTTGTCTTTCGTGTAGATTGTCACGAGGCCGCTGTCATTGATGTCGGTCTGGACGCCGAAGCGCTCGCTGATACCCTTGATGTTCTTGCCCGACGGACCGATGAGGAGACCGATCTTATCGGGATCGACCTTGAAGGAAATGATCCGCGGCGCATACTCCGAAAGATCCGCCGCCGGCTGTGCAATGGCGTCATTCATCTTGTCGAGAATGAAGAGTCGCCCCTTGCGCGCCTGCTCGAGGGCGGTTTTCAGGACCTCGGGATCTACGTTGCTGACCTTGATATCCATCTGGAAGGCGGTGATGCCCTCCTCGCTTCCCGCGACTTTGAAGTCCATGTCGCCGAGGTGATCCTCTTCACCGAGGATGTCGGAGAGCACGCGGACTTCATCCCCTTCCTTGACCATACCCATGGCGATACCGGCCACCGGTTTCCTGATGGGAACGCCGGCGTCCATGAGAGACAGGCTGCTCGCACACACGGTCGCCATGGAGGACGAGCCGTTAGACTCGAGGATCTCCGAGACGATCCGGATGGTGTACGGGAAGACTTCCTTGGTGGGAATAACGGCCTCGACCGCGCGGTGCGCGAGATGACCGTGACCGATCTCCCGACGACCGGTGCCGAGGCGACCGGTTTCACCGACGGAGTACGGCGGAAAGTTGTAATGCAGCAGAAACCCCGAGCGACGATCACCCTCGATGTCGTCGAAGATCTGCTCGTCGTGGGTCGTCCCGAGCGTGGTGATACCGAGCGCCTGGGTCTCTCCGCGGGTGAACAGAGAGGAGCCGTGCGTGCGCTGCAGTACACTGATCTCGGCGGTGATAGGTCGGATGTCCTCAAGCCCGCGACCGTCGGTGCGAGTACTGGTGTTGATGATAGAGGAGCGAACGACCTCTTTCTCAAGCCCTTCCATGAGCTTGTGGAATTGCTTCTCGTGGTCTTCGTCGATGTCCTCGGCAAAGTGTTCGAGCGTCTCCTCTTCGACCTTCCTGATTGCGGAGCTCCGCTTGAACTTCCCCTTTACAAAGCAGGCCTCTTCCATCTTGGGGCGGGCGAAGGCCAGGATTTCCTGCTCCTTCGCCAGCGGAGGCGCCTCTTCCACGAGGGGCAGCTTCTCGAGGCCGACGGCCTCGCGCATTTTCAGCTGCGCAGTACACAGTTCCTGAATCGGGCCGCGCGCCTTCTCGATAGCGTCGATCATCAGGCTCTCAGGCACGTGATCGCCGCCGCCTTCCACCATCGTAATACCCTCCTGGGTACCGGCAACGATGATGTCGAGCTCGGCCTGCTCGATCTGCTGAAAGGTCGGATTGACGAAGAGCTCCCCGTCCACCGATGCCACTCGCACCGCTCCGGTAGGACCCTCGAAGGGAATGTCTGAAATGGTGACCGCAGCCGAGGCGGCGACCATGGCGACGACGTCGGGAGGATTGATCTGGTCCGTCGAAATCGTCGTGGGGACGACCTGGATATCGCGCTTGAAGGCTTTTGAGAACAGCGGCCGCATGGGCCGGTCGATAAGGCGGGAGACGAGAATTTCCTTGTCCTTGGGACGGCCCTCGCGCTTTATGAAACCGCCGGGAATCTTTCCCGCCGCATAGTACTTCTCGTTGTATTCTACCTGCAGGGGAACGTAGTCCAGTCCCTCGACCGGTTTGTCTGATGAACATACGGTGGCGAGCACGGCGCTGCCGCCGTACTGGGCAAAGACCGCGCCGTTTGCCTGTTTGGCCATGCGCCCGGTCTCGAGGACGAGGTCTTCCTGTCCCAGCCTGACCGTCACGCGTTCAATCTGTTGTTGCATATTTCTTCCTTCGTTTTTGAAACCGGGGACCCGACGGACCGGCTATTTGCGCAGCCCGAGTTTCTTCAGCACTTCCCGGTACTTATCGAGATCGGTCTTCTGGAGGTACCGAAGAAGCCGTCGCCGCTGGCCAACGAGTTTGAGCAGACCGCGGCGCGAGGCGTGGTCCTTGGTGTGAATCTTGAAGTGTTCCGTGAGCTCCTGAATACGGCGGGTGAGCAGTGCTATCTGCACTTCGGTATCACCGGTGTTCTTCTCACTTCCGCCGTGAGCGCTGACGATTTCAGCCTTTTTCTCTTTGGTAAGCGACATCTCTTTCTCCTTCTATTCCAATCCCGGTTCTCGTTGTGAACTCGATCTGCAATATCCCGGCAGAAGGAACGGTTATCCTGCTGCCGTCCGATCCGGTGAGCCGAAGCCCCTCCGGGTCGATATGGACAACGGCCTCGAAAGGCCCGTCCGTTGTGAACACTGTGCTGTGGAATGCTCCTGAGGAGGGAATAACTTGCCCGACGAGCGACCGCGGTACCCACAACTCATGGTGGCTCGTCTCGATCGTCACATCTCGCAGGTCCAGCACGAAGCTTCCACCCAACAGCGCACGAGCGGTTTCAAAGTCACCGTTCGCAACCGCCTGGCGTATACGGGTACTACTAACTGGGCTGCCATTATGATAAACGGCACCCGCAATGTCAACCCTGACCCCGTGGGCCGAGAAGTAACGGGCAACCCCTCGCGCGTCGGTATCCATGTTGAGGCCACAGTGAAAATCCGGCCCCACCGCCGCGTAACCTATGTTCAGGGCATCCATCAGGTGACCAAGGAAATCCTCACCCGGCATCGCGCGAAATGCGTCGTCGAAGTCGGCGAGGACTACCAGCTCTATGCCATAGGCTTCCAGACGCTCCAGCTTCTGCCGAATCGAGAGGACGTCACCCGCATAGGTATGCGGACGTAGTACCGTCTGGGGATTTCTGCGGAATGTGAACACCGCAGGAGCCGCCATATCCCGATTTTCTTCCAGGAGGTCGAAGAGCGCCCTGTGACCCGGATGAATCCCGTCGAAGACCCCGAAGGTCAGCGCGACCTCATCCGGCATTTCAAGTCTGCCCTCTTCAACGTTCCGCCAGTCGACTACTCTCACACCTGCTCCACCGATACGAACACGTATTTCAGCCGATCACCCGTCTTCTCGGTGACCGCCGCGAGCTGTCCGTCTTTCGTGAACAGCAAAACCAGTCCGTCATCCAGCGCTGTCGCATCGACATCTTCCGGCGACAGCGTAGCTCCATGTGCCACGCGACCCACCACCGCGTCTTCGATCGTCACCCGCTGGAGGCTCTCGAGGCGGTCGGCGAACGCCGAAGCGCTCACCATATCGCGCGTCGCTACAAATTCGTCAGGCGATACCGCCTCGTCAACACCGAACGGACCGATTGCCGTGCGGCGCAACTCCGTTAGGTGGGCAACCGTTCCGAGCCGCTGCGCAATATCCCGTGCCAGGGACCTCACGTATGTTCCCGACCCGCAGCGGATATCGAGCACCGCCTCGGGCGGATCATACTCCGAAACTTCGATGGAGCGGACGGTCACCGGTCGTGCGTCGAGGGTAACCTGCTCGCCGCCCCTCACGCGCTGGTACGCGCGCCGTCCGTCCACGTGCACCGCCGAGTACGCCGGCGGTACCTGCTCGATATCCCCGACAAACTCGCCTGCGATCTCCCGGAGCCGGCCGGCGGCCGGTGCCGCACCGCGGGCGGTAACCGCACCCTCGGGATCGAGGGTTTCCGTCTCCACTCCGAAGTGGACCCGGGCCACATAGCGCTTGTCGAGGTCCGAGAAGACGCGGATGAGTCGTGTGAGCTTGCCGGTGAGAACAATAAGAAGGCCGGTCGCAAAACGATCGAGAGTACCGGCGTGTCCCACTTTGCCGGTGGCAAGCGCGCGTTTGACGGGACCGAGCGCCTCGAAGGACGTACGGCCGGCGGGTTTATCGAGAAGTATGAGACCTTCGGGCATCAGGAGTCCAGCTTGCGGATCGTCTCGGTAACGTTGAACCCTTCTTCGATGCTGTGGTCCGCAACGAAGCGTAGCTTCGGCGTGGACCGAAGCTCGAGATGCTTGCCGATACGTGATTGTATGAACCCGGCGCCATGGTTCAGCCCTTCAACGGCCGCATCGAGCGCCTCCGCCGACACATACCCCGACATCCGCACCGTGGCATTCCGCAGATCCTTCGACACCGACACGCTGCGCACGAGCACCATGGAGGTGACACGGGGATCCTTGATCTCCTCACGCAGGATGAGCGCGCTCACCTCCTGGAGAATGAGCTGCTCAACCCGCTCCACGCGAAACTTCGACATGATGCTAGCTCGAGGACGACCGGGGCTGCCCCGCCTCTTCGAGCGTCTTGGCAACCTCCTTCAACTCGAAGACCTCGAGCTGATCGCCGACCTTCACGTCGTTGTAGTTTTCTACGCCGACACCGCACTCATACCCGGCTTCGACCTCACGCGCATCGTTCTTGAAACGCTTGAGGGAGGAAATCTTGCCCGTGTATATCTGTACGCCGTCTCTGATGATGTGCACCTGGGCATTTCGTCGCACGACGCCGGAGGTAACGTAGGCGCCGGCAATCAGACCGATCTTCGGAACCTTGAAAACCTCCCGGACTTCCACCGTACCGATGGTCTGTTCCTCGTAGCTCGGCGCAAGCAGTCCTTCCATGGCGGAGCGGATGTCGTCTACTGCGTCGTAGATGACGTTATACTTGCGGATCTC
>JAWLDL010000136.1:0-6435 GCA_041686675.1 Spirochaetia bacterium
GTGGCGAACCGGCTGCTTCGCCGGGTTCGGGATTTCGCCCAGGTGCTCGGAGACGGGCGCGTGGAGGCGGAGATAGTTGCCGAGAGCCTCCGGCGTCTGCAGATCGATTCCTACGGCCTCGAGACGCACGATCGGCGTATCCTCGCCACCATCATAGAGCACTACGAGGGCGGCCCGGTCGGCGCCGAAACGCTCGCAATTTCCATCGGAGAGGGGATTGATACCCTCGAGGACTTCTACGAGCCCTATCTCATCCAGCGGGGCTTTCTCAAGCGAACACCGCGGGGGCGCGTCGTTACGCCGCTTGCCTTCGAGCATCTCGGATACTCACCGGACGGAAGAAAGCGTGAAAACCAGGGATTTCTCTTTTGAGCTCCCCGAAGAGCTCATAGCACAAAAGCCGGCGGACCGCCGCGAGGACGCGCGCCTGCTCGTGCTCGACCGCCAGGGCCGCACCCGGCAGCACGCGCGGGTCTCCGAGCTTCCGGCCTATCTGCCGGCAGGGAGCCTTCTCGTGCTCAACGACACGCGGGTGCGAAAGGCCCGCTTTGAGGCCGAGCGGGTGGACACCGAGGGATCGGCGGAGTTCCTGCTGGTCGAGCAGATCGACGGGCGCCGGTGGTGGGCCATAACGAACCGCGGAAAGCGCGCGCGGGTGGGCCTCTCCTACCGTTTCCCGGATGGGCGGGTGGCGCGGATCGTCGAACGTGATGCAGAACGCAGACTGCTGGAGTTCGACGCCGATCTCGATGAGAGCTATCTCGAGCGGCATGGATCTGTCCCGCTGCCTCCCTACATCCGCCGCAGCGCGGATTCCCATGACGCTGAGCGCTACCAGACGGTGTATGCACGGACCATCGGGTCGGTGGCTGCGCCGACCGCGGGGCTGCACTTCACCGAATCACTCCTTGCCCGCTTGTCGCAGGCGGGAATCGAGATACGCTTTCTCACGCTGCACGTCGGCCTCGGCACCTTTGCCCCGGTGCGCGCCGAGGATATCGAAGATCACACGATGCACTCCGAGCGCTTCGAGATACCGCCGGAGACCGCCGAGGCGGTCAACAGGGCACGGGCGGAGGGCAGGCCGGTGGTCGCGGTCGGCACGACGAGCGTGCGTGCCCTCGAGAGCGCGGCGGGCGAGAGGGGAGCCGCGCACAGCGAACCGGCGGGTGCCGGCGCCATTTCAGGGGCGGCACACATCGAGCCCGGAATGCGTGAGACAAACATTTTCATCTATCCCGGATACGAGTTCCGCGTGGTGGATTCGCTCTTCACGAACTTCCACACGCCCGAGTCCACGCTGCTCATGCTGGTGTCGGCGTTCGCCGGACGCGAGGTGATTCTCAAGGCCTACCGGGAGGCGGTAGCAAAACGCTACCGCTTTTTCTCATACGGCGACGCGATGCTCATTCAGTAGGTGCTCTCGTCCATTGCCTCGAACTCCGCGCGCACCGCTCTCAGGCGCTCGAGATGGCGGCCGATGATGGCCTCGTAGTCGAGCTCGCCGGTCTCGATACGGTGATTCTCATCGGCCCAGTTCTGTATCTCCTCGAGGTGCACGAACTGCAGCTGCCAGGCCTCCTCGCTCCAGCTCAGTGCCTCCTCCCAGTAGGCGAGGGCGACCTCAAACAGCGATTCGGCACGTTCGAGGCTCTCGAGGTTATCGTCACGCCAGGGCGCATTGTAGAAGTAGGCGACCTGCTTGTTGTACTTGCTCGCCCACCGCAGGTGGAGCTCAACGAGCTTGAGGTTCACGTGCATCATGAAGAGGTTGCGGTAGCGCTCCCACTCTGTTTTGTTCTCGATCTCCGCGAGTGCATAGAGCGGGTTTGCAAAGTCGGCCTGGAGGGCCATCTGCAGCCACTTCACGTTCTCCGCGATGCGCTCGGGGTACTGATAGAAGTGGACGTGATAGAGCTCATACAGCTGTTCTTTGTAGATCAGCCGATATGCGGCTACGCTGTCGGCGGCGAGAAAGAGTACGAGTGCGATTACGAGCAGTCGCTTCACACTCAGTTTATCGGCGCGATGCCGAGTTGTTTCCAGATTTGCTCCGATATATCTTGTGGAGACGCAGATCCGTCGAGAATGTGTACCTGCATGTCGCCGCCGCTGAAGTCATCAATGGCCTGCGCGTAGCGCTCATATACGGCGCGCTGGAACTCGAGGTTCTCGAAGATTTCCGCGGCCGGCCGGCCGCGGCGGCGGTCCTCGGTCATCTCGGGGGAGACGTCGACGTACACCAGATACTTCGGCAGCGGAAAACGCCGGTTGAGCTCGTATACGAGGGAGTAGTCGCACTGAACGGTCTGATAGGCGAGAGAGGAAAGGAGATAGCGGTCGCAGACGACCCAGCCGTCCTCGAGGGCGCGGACTATACCGTGCGCAGGGTCATAGAGGTGCTCGTGGCGGTCGGCAGCGTAGAGCATGGCCAACGCCTCCGGCGTCGTCTCCACGCGCCCGGCAAGCACGTCACGAATGAGCCTGCCGATGTTGCCACGGGTAGGCTCGGAGGTGGCATGCACCCGGTGTCCGGCGCGATCGAGCCGCTCGGTCAGAAGCGACGCCTGCGTCGTTGTGCCCGCTCCGTCGAGGCCTTCGAGCACGATGAATGAGTCTAATACCTCCAATTTTATTGGTCTCCTGCTATGGTAGGGTCGTGCGTGTGATGTTATATTTAAACTGGAACTTTGTCACGCCGACTCTTTCGGCGATGGGACACTTCGGTTGAACGGAAATCCAGCCCCGCATCGCATACATCTCCCCGAAATGCTCGTCATTGCCACCCTTGTGCTCGTCACCGCCGGGCTTTTCGGTCCGGTGCAGTCGTTCTTCAACTCCCGTATGGAAGAGTTCAAGAGCGAGGTGATCGCAGAGCTCGAGGATCGCGTCGGTCGCAGCATCAGTTACAGCTCGATTTCGCCGTCTGTGCTGCGGGCGGTCGAGATACGGGGGCTCGTCATAAACGGAAACACGGATGAGCGCGACGCCCTCGTGGAGATAGATCGCCTGCTGCTTTTCTATCGGCCGCTGCGGCTTCTACTCGGGCGTTCCGATGCAGCGGCGGCGGAGATCCGCATCGAGGACACCGACTTTCACATCGACCGGGGCAGGGACGGGGATGTCATCCGCCTCATACGCCGCATCACCGCCGGTTCCGACGGGGCCGGTTCCGACCTGGCTGATGCCGACGACGGGGACAGACCCGTCTTCGAGCTCAGTGGACGAAACGTAAGTATCACCTATCAGGACGGGAACGGGCTCTACGAGATCGACGACGTCTTTTTCCAGAGCACGATCGCCGGGGACGAGGTCGCTCTCGACTGGGAGAGCACGGTCTCAGCCCGCCTCCGGGATGCGGAAAGCTCGATGAGCGCGATCCGCGGCAGGGTAATGGTGCAGGGCACGCTGCAGCCCGACACCAACGAAGCCCACCTGCGTGTAGCGCTGCCATGGGTTACCACCCCGGTTTTTCGCGTGCGAAACCAGAGTTTCGACCTCACCTACGATGACTCCGGTGCGGTGGTCCATAAGCTGCAGAACAACGATCCCATCGACCTCACCATCAGGACCGATGCCGACTTCGAGCGGGTGCAACTCGACCTTCTCGCCGAGAGCTTCGTTCCGCAGGACATCATGAGCCTGCGGGGCCCCCTGTCCCCCTTCAATCCGTGGTTGCTCGGTGAGATGAGCGGGGAGGCCGAGCTCTCCTACACCCGCAGTAGCGGAGCGATCTCCTACAGCGCCGACCTCAGCGGACGCACGAACAACCGTGATCTCCCCGAGCAGGTCTCCCTCGATGTCCGTGTCGCCGGAGACGAAACCGCCGCCGACGTGGAAGAGCTCTCCGTCCGACCGGATCGGGGCGAGCTCAGATTCTCGGGCAGCCTGGCCTTTCCCGATTTCGTTCCCACCGGTGCGGTGAGCCTGTTCGGTTTCAGCTATGGCCCGATGTCCTCTCCGCTTTCGGGGGTGTTGCGAGTATCCGGAACGGACTCGGGTGGGATTGCCGCCCGCTCCTCACGGCTGTCCTATGGGCGGGCCGTGGTTCACGATGTTGATCTCGCGGCAAACACCGCGGAGCAGGCGGGGACCTCCTACGAGGCGTCGCTGTCCTTCGATGAGGAGGGCACGAGTGCGGTAACACTGTCGGGCTCCGCAGATGAAGGCCATGAAGCCTCAGCGACGGTGCAGCTCGTCCGCGTACCGGCACTCAGCGTGTACGACATCGCCGGAGAGCTCCTGGAGATGCCGGTCGGACCGCGCGAGGCGCTCGAATCGGTAGTGCTCGACGCGCGTGCGGACCTCACAATGGAAGACGGCACCTATACCGTCGAGGCTCCCTACGTCTCCGCGCAGGACCTCGACGACCTGTCACGATTTCTCTCCTTTGGCCTCTCGCGAACGGAACGCAGCTTCGAGGTCCGGCATCTGCGTGCGGGATTCGGTGGGCAGCGACTCAGCGGCGGCCTTACCGCCGACATGGAGTCGCCTGACCGCATCGACTTCGACAGCGAGTTGTCGGTCAATGGAGGCGAGTACGCGCTCGAGGGTGTGTACCGCCCCGGGCGGAGCGTGGACCTCACCGTGGCGGAGGGCCTCGCTGCCCAGGTGTATTTCAACCGCTCGGGAGAGGTGGTTTTCGCGGCCCGTGCGGAGGATGTGCCGCTGCCGTCGGTCGATGCGTCACGGACGTTATCCTTCCGAGCGGGTGGATCGTTTTTCAGTCTTGCACAGTGGACGGCGCGTATAGAAGAGCTTACGGTGATGAATCCCACCAGTGCCGGCTCGGCGCTGTCCCTCGAAGCGGAGGCCGGTCCGGACGGCGGGACGATCTCGCGCTTTGCCTATCGCGATGACGTATCGCGGCTCAAGGGTCAAGGTGCGATCGAGCTTCCCGAAGACGCGCCGCCCCGTCTCACCCTCGACGCGGCAACGCCCGAAGGTGGTGAGCGCTACGAGCTCTCCCTCGTGTATGAGAACGGCGATCTCAACGGCACCGTGGTCGTCGCCCGGTCACCCCTGCGTCGCATAAGCGGCGATCCTATCCGCGGCAGCCTCGACGCCACGGTTGACCTCGAGACACTCCTTGCCGACCCGCGAGTAACCGCACAGTTCGAGACGCGGGACGCCACCTTCAACGCCGATTCCATTTCCGCACAGGGTACACTACGCGTGACCGAGCGGGCGGTGGTGATGAATCGCGTGAATCTGCGGTATCTGACCAGAACCGTCTCCGACGCACGGGGAACGCTCGATCTCGAAACCGGCGAGATGACACTGAGTGCCTCCGTCGAGAACCAGGAAACCGACGAAGACTCCCGGGTGAAGGCACTGATCCGCGCGACGTTCGCGGAGCCCGCGCTTCCACTCTCTGTGGGCGAGGTTGCCACAACTCCCTTTGATGCCGTTGTTCGCCTTTCGGGCATCGACTTTCCCGAGGGAAGAGAGGAGCCATGGGAGTTTCAGGTGGAACGCACCCTCGAGGAGCTGACCGTTGCCGGCGGGCCGGATGACTCCATCGCCGCGCGGGTCGCCACCGACGGCGAGTTCCGCGTGGAGGTGACGGATCCCCTCCCGGTACGATTCCTGGCCGCCGGCGTCCTTACCGCAGGGGAAATCGAGGCAAATGTCACCAACGTCTTCCTCGATGTCGCCGAGCTCGGAGCTCCGGTGGAAGGCAGGACCATCAGCCTCATCGGCGGAAGATTCTCCGGCGCAATCCGTGTCGTCGGTCCGGTAAACGACCCCGATTTTTTCGGGACACTCGAGGCGAACGGCGTCGAGAGCAGGATCGATTTCATTGCCGAGAGAATCGGACCCGCGAATACCTTCGTGGTATTCCAGGAAAAAATCGTCGAGATTAACCGGTTCCGCGTACCCGTTGGAGAGGGCACCGGGATCGTCGCCGGTACGCTCATCCTCAACCGCTGGGCGCCTGAGGAGTTCCGCCTGCGCATTGAAATACCCGATGACCCCGGCATACGAGTGGCATACAACTTCGGCGGCCTCTTCGTTGACGGCTACGGCCGCGGAGACCTCAAGATACAGGGGGCCCCAGGGCAAGTCGACGTATCCGGCAATATTCTCGTTGATCAGACCTCCCTGACCCTTGCCGAACAGGTCGAGCGGCCGGAGAAGAGCCGGCGCAATGTGACCACCGTGGATCTGAACTTCGAAACCGCCGGGCCCACCGAGTTCCTGTGGCCGAATCAGGAGTTCCCGGTGTTGCGGGCGCTGGCGGAGCGGGGCGAAGAGGTCCGGCTGACCTATGCCAGCGACACGGGAAGCTTCTCCCTTCGCGGTCGGATGAACGTGCAGGCCGGCGAGATCTACTACTTCGACCGCAGTTTCTACATCCGCGAGGGTCGTATCATCTTCAACGAAGACGAGGATGATTTCGACCCCCGTCTTGCGGTGCGCGCGGAAATCCGA
>JAWLDL010000137.1:0-6429 GCA_041686675.1 Spirochaetia bacterium
ATACCCGCGTACGCCGAAGCCGTGCAGACAGACAAGAGTTCGCGCGCTCATGCTTCGGCTTCGAGATGCTGCGCCGGCTCGAGGTCGCTCAGGAGCCAGCCGGCTTCGCGGAAGTAGGAACGGGCCTCCTCGAAGACGGCGGTGGCGGCCTCCCGGTCATCGCTCTTTATGGTGATGCGGGTGTGAAAACGGCCGTCCTCGATGACGGGGTAGGAGCCGATCTTCACGTCCCGGCTTCGGTTCTGCAGGTCCGAGAGCCACTCGGCGAGGTCCGTCTCGTCGCAGCTCACGTACAGCACGCCCATCCACCCCTCGGTGGCGGCCGGGATCATCTCAGCCACGCGGCCGATCTTGTCACGCAGGGCGACCGGCAGGCCGGGCAGGATGAAGGCGTTGCCCCGCTTGATGATGGGCCACCGGTGTCCGCTGCCGATGATGATCTCGCTGTCCTTCGGTAGCATCGCCATACGACGCGCCGAGGCACTGAGCTCGCCGCCGTAGTGGTCGGCGAGAAACGTCTCCATGTCGGTGTTGAGCTCGAGCTCCGCGCCGAATGCGGCGGCAGCGCCTTCGAGGGTAACGTCGTCATGGGTCGGGCCCACGCCGCCGGCACTGATGACGTAGTCGTAGCGCATGCAGAGCTCGCGAAAGGACTCTGCGATCATGTCGACTTCGTCGCGCACGATGCGCACCTCGCCGAGGCGGTGCCCGGCGCGGCTCAGGGTATCGATCATGAAGGAGATGTTCTCTTCGCGAATATCGCCGGCGAGGATTTCATCGCCGATGACGAGGAGCGCGATCATAGGCAGTGTTGTATACCCGATGACTATCGCCGGTCAAGAATTCAGTCGCCACGTCACTTGCACCCGCGCGAATGAAGAAGTATTTTACTCGTGTATGGAAGACGTGTTACAGGATGCCGAGGTACGAATACAGCATGGCGACTTCGAGTCCGCGATCGGGTTGCTCCAGAGTATACTCGCCGATGAGCCCGACAATCCCCGTGCGCTCGCGGATATCGGAGTGGCGTTTACCGAATCCGGTGAGAACCGCAAGGCGATGAAGGCACTCGAGTTCTGCCTGAAGCTCGAGCCGGAGAATGTCGAGGCGCTCGAGGCGATGGGATGCTCATACTTGCGCGAGAACGAGTACGAACCCGCACGGCGCTACCTCGAGCAGGCCCGCGATACCGACCCCGATAATGCCTCGGTGCTGCGAAATCTCAGTGTGCTTTACAGCCAGATCGGTCTGCAGACCGAGAGTCAGGAGTGCCTGCAGAAGTCCCATGAGATCAATCCGCACGACTACCTCACCCTCTACGCCCTCTCCTTCTCCTACCTGAACTCCGGTGACGGCGAGAAGGCCGTCGAAACCCTCAACAATCTGCTCGAGATGGAAGTACCCGAGGATATACGGGCGCTTGCCGAGCAGCAGCTCGTGCGGATCCGGCACGACGACTGAGCTATACAGAACCCTGTTGGCGGGGGAGCGCCCGCCGACGCGGTTCTTGATACCTCCCCGGAGTTGAGAGTACCCTTTTTATATGGGCATTCCTCATGGCAGACGACGCGTCGTTGTAGACCGCGTATTCCCCGAGATAGACTGCGGCAGCTTTCCCGTAAAGCGCGTTGAAGGTGATGATGTAACCGTCGAGGCCGACGCCTTTGCCGACGGCCATGACGCCGTGCGCATCGTGCTTCGCCATCGTCGCAGGAACGGGCGCTGGCAGGAGACCGAAATGGAGGCGCTCGGAAACGACCGATACCGGGCCGCGTTCAGGGTCGCGAAGCCGGGCCGCTATGAGTACTCGGTGTGCGGGTGGGTCGATCACTTTCGCACCTGGCAGGACGGTCTTGCAAAGAAGCACGCTGCCGGGGTGGAAACTGATGTCGATCTGCTGATCGGCGCCGACCTCGTGGAGGAGGCGGCATCGCGGGCCTCGGCGGCGCCGGCCGCGGCATCGCGGGCCTCAGGGGCGAAGGCAGCCGGGGCCGATGTGCGGGCCGGCACCGGCGCCGGCGCAGGCACCGACGCCGAGCGTCTGAAGGAGCTCTCCGCGGCGCTGCGCAACGCCAAGACGCTGCATGCCGAGCGCGTGCGTGTTGCGACCTCTTCGGAGCTCACCTCCCTCATGGATGCCTATCCGGACCGATCGCTTCAGACCGACTATCCGCGCACCCTGCAGGTCAAAGTGGATCGCGAGCGCGCGGCTTTCAGCGCCTGGTACGAGGTCTTCCCCCGCTCGACCTCGCCGGAGCCCGGTGAGCACGGCACCTTTGCCGATCTGGCCAACCGCCTCGACTACATCGCCGAGCTCGGGTTCGACATCGTCTATCTCCCGCCCATTCATCCGATCGGCCATACCAAACGCAAGGGCAGGAACAACGCCCTCGAGGCCGGCCCCCATGACCCCGGGTCGCCGTGGGCCATCGGATCGGAAGAGGGCGGGCACACCGCGATCCACCCCGAGCTCGGCAGCCTGGATGATTTCAAGTCCCTCGTGGAGGCGGCGAACGGCTACGGGATGGAAATCGCCCTCGACATTGCCTTTCAGTGCTCGCCCGATCACCCCTGGGTGCGCGAGCATCCCGAGTGGTTCGTCCTTCGCCCCGACGGGAGCGTTCAGTTCGCCGAGAACCCGCCCAAGAAGTACGAGGACATCTATCCGATCAACTTCGAGACGGAGGACTGGGAAGCGCTGTGGCAGGAGCTCAAAGATGTGTTCCAGCACTGGATCGACGCCGGCGTGCGTGTTTTCCGCGTCGACAACCCGCATACCAAGGCCTACGGGTTCTGGGAGTGGCTCATCGACGATCTGACCGAGCGCTATCCCGACCTGATCTTTCTGGCCGAAGCCTTCACGCGGCCGCGTCGGATGTACGGACTGGCGAAGCTCGGGTTCAACCAGAGTTACACCTATTTCACCTGGCGGAATAGCCCGGCGGAGTTCAGAGAGTATCTGACCGAGCTCACCACCACGGAGGTTGCCGAGTACTTCCGGCCGAACTTCTGGCCGAACACGCCTGACATCCTCCACGAAGACCTGCAGCTCGGCGGGAGGCCTGCCTTCCTCGTGCGATACGCTCTGGCAGCCACGCTGTCGTCAAATGTGGGAATCTACGGGCCGGCCTTCGAGAAGGTGGAGCATACCCCGCGGGAGGAGGGTAGCGAAGAGTACCTGCACTCCGAGAAGTACGAGATCCGGTACTGGGAATTGCATCAAGCCGGTGATCTTACCTCTTTCATTGCGGCAGTCAATCGGGCCCGGCGGGAGAACCCGGCGCTGCAGCGGAATCGGAACCTGCGCTTCCACGCCGTTGATAATCCCAACCTGCTTTGCTACAGTAAGAGCTCGGATGACGGGAAGAACGTTATCTTCGTGGTGGTCAATATGGATTACCACGCTCCCCAGGCCGGCTGGGTAGAGTTCTCACCGGCTGCGGTCGGCCTTTCCCACACGGCGCCCTTTACAGTGCGGGATCTTCTGACGGACACCGCCTACCGGTGGGACGGCTACTGGAATTTCGTACGTCTCGATCCGGCCGGGGTACCCGCGCATCTCTTTCGACTCGAACGTTAGGAGCCCCATCGATGGACCAACAGAACCCGCTCTGGTACAAGGATGCAGTCATATACGAGCTGCACGTGCGCTCTTTTGCCGACTCCGACGGCAACGGGATGGGCGACTTCAAGGGGCTTACCGAACGGCTCGACTATCTGCAGGACCTCGGCGTGAACGCCATATGGCTCTTGCCCTTCTACCCCTCGCCCTGGCGTGATGACGGCTACGATATCTCCGATTACACGGGCATTCATGAGGCCTACGGCAACCTCCGGGACTTCAAGCGCTTTCTTCGTGAGGCCCATCGGCGTGACCTGCGCGTCATCACCGAGCTGGTCATAAACCACACATCCATACAGCACCCGTGGTTCGAGCGCGCCCGGCATGCGAAACCGGGCACGAAGTACCGGGACTTCTACGTGTGGAGCGACTCGCCGGATCTCTACTCCGAGGCACGCATCATCTTCCAGGATTTCGAGAGCTCCAACTGGACCTGGGACTCTGTCGCCAAGGCCTACTACTGGCACCGCTTCTACTCGCATCAGCCGGACCTGAACTTCGACAACCCCGCGGTGCGCAAAGAACTGTTTCGGCTGACCGAGTTCTGGTTCAACATGGGAGTCGACGGCCTGCGCCTCGACGCGGTTCCCTACCTCTACGAGCGGGAGAACACCAACTGCGAGAACCTTCCCGAGACCCATTCCTTCCTCAAACAGCTGCGAGCGCATATCGACGAGAAGTTCTCCGGCAAGATGCTGCTTGCCGAGGCAAACCAGTGGCCCGAGGATGCGGTCGAGTACTTCGGCTCGGGCGACGAGTGTCACATGTGCTTCCACTTTCCGTTGATGCCGCGCCTTTTCATGAGCGTGAAGACCGAGGATCGCTTTCCGGTCACCGACATTCTCGAGCAGACGCCCGACATTCCCGACAGTTGCCAGTGGGGGATTTTCCTGCGGAATCACGACGAGCTCACCCTCGAGATGGTCACCGACGAGGAGCGGGACTACATGTACCGCGCCTACGCCCGCGACCCCTCACAGCGACTCAACCTCGGAATCCGACGACGCCTTGCCCCGCTTCTCGAGAACAACCGACGGCTCATGGAGCTCATGAACATCCTGCTCTTCTCACTGCCGGGCACACCGGTCATCTACTACGGTGACGAGATCGGCATGGGGGACAACGTCTACCTCGGTGACCGCGACGGGGTGCGCACGCCAATGCAGTGGAGCTCGGACAAGAATGCCGGGTTCTCCAAGGCAAATCCCCAGCGGCTCTATCTGCCGGTGATCATCGATCCGGAGTACCACTACGAGGCCCTCAACATCGAGACCCAGCAGGCGAACGGCTCGTCCTTTCTCTGGTGGATGAAGCGCGTGATTGCAACCCGCCGCCGATTCCGGGCGTTCAGCCGCGGCAATTTCGAGGTGGTGAACTCCGATAACGTGCACGTATTCTCCTTCCTGCGTCGCTACGAGGACGAGACGGTGCTCGTCATCGCGAACTTCTCCCGTCACCGCGAGGTCGTTACCCTGGAGCTACCGGAATACGCCGACCACGTGCCGGAGGAAGTGTTCAGCCAGAACGAGTTTCCCCGCATCCGCGAGGACGGCTACACCGTCAACATCGGTTCCAACGACTTCTACTGGTTCATCCTGCATCCGGTCGCAACCGAGGCCGAGAAGGTCGGTGATGTGCAGAGCCGTGAGATTGCGCTCGCGCAGAACGACTGGACCGATTTCTCGACGAAGCTCTCGCGGGCGCTCGAACAGCGCGTGCTCCGTGAGTACATCCAGCGCAGCCGCTGGTACCGGGAAAAGAGCCGCAAGGTCAGACGGATAAAGATTGCCGACGTGGTGCCTGTCGATTCCGGGGCACGCCGAGCCTGGATCATGGTCGTCGATATCGCATTTGCCGACGAGGCGAGCGAGAGCTATGTGCTGCCGGTCTCCCTCGCCCTTCGTGACGAGGCCGAGCAGGTCGCCGGCGACGCGCCTCGCGCAGTCATCGCGTGGGTGAAGCTCGGCGACAGTTCAGGGGTGATCTACGACGCAGGCTATGACGCCGGCTTCCGTGATGAGCTGCTGCATCTGCTGCTCACGCGCAAGAAGATCAAGGGAAAGGCGGGCGAGATCCAGCTGACCCGCGGTCGCGGCCTGCGGTCGATGGCAGCCGGGCTCGAGCGCCCGTACAGCTCGCGGGTGCTCAAGGTCGAGCAGTCGAACACCTCGTTTCTGTACAAGGACAGCCTCTTCTTCAAGCTCTACCGAAAGCTCGAAGACGGAGTGAATCCCGACGTCGAGCTGATCCGCTATCTTACCGAGCGCCGACGCTTCGAGCACGTGCCGGCATACGCTGGAAGTCTCTCATACTCGGGCCGCGGGATCGACAGTGCTTCGCTCGGCCTCATGGTCTCATTCGTTCCCAACGAGGGAGATGCGTGGTCCTACACCGAGAGCGTGGTCGAGCGCTACTTCGAGCATCTGCTCTCCATGAAGCAGGAGACGGGAGCCACTCCGCCCAGTCTGCCCGATATCCTCGATGTGAAGCTCGGTGACGTCCCCGAGGAGTTCATCGGGATGACCGACGGCTTTTTCCTCGAGCTCATGCAGCTCCTCGGCCGACGCACCGGCGAGCTCCACCTCGCGCTCTCAGCCGAGCGCACCGACAGGGACTTCGCCCCGGAGAACTACTCCAAGCTCTATCAGCGCTCGATGTATCAGTCGATGCGGAGCCTGTTCCGGCGTGTCATGACCACCGTGAAGAAGATGCGCAAGAACGTCGAAGAGGATGTCGCTGCCGACATCGACCGGCTTCTCGATCAGGAGGATGCCATCCTCGCGCAGTTCGGCCGCATCACGAAGACA
>JAWLDL010000138.1:0-6404 GCA_041686675.1 Spirochaetia bacterium
TGAGCACGGGGCGAAGCGCGCCCTGTGCGGCGCGCTTGACGCCTCGATGCCGCCTGAGTACTTTTCCGTCAAAGCAACAACTCAGAGGTATGTATGTCCGGCGAAGAACGCAATTTCGACGATACAGGTGCAGATACGGAAAGGGAGCGGACCCTCGGCGAGGAAAACGCCAGCGCGGAGGCTTCAGCTGATGCGGGGTCCGGCGAGTCGCCCGCGGCTCGGGAGGCGGCGGCCGCGGCCGGTGGGTCCGGCGACGCGAGTGCTGCCGCGGAGGTCAGCGGTGCCGACGACGAGGTGGCGCAGCTGCGTGCGCGGGTCCAGGAGCTCGAGCACGAGAACAGCGAGCTCAAGGACCAGTACCTTCGCAAACAGGCCGACTTCGAGAACTTCCGCAAGCGCATGACGCGCGAGAAGGCGGATGCGATCGCCTACGCCAACAAACAGCTCCTGCTCGATATCCTCCAGATCATCGATGATTTCGAGCGCGCCATCAAGTCGGCCGAGGAATCGCGGGATTTCGACTCGTTCCACGAGGGCGTGGCGCTGATCGAGAAGCAGTTCACGAGCATGCTCGAGCGCAAGTGGGGGCTCAAGCGCTTCGACTCCGAGGGCGAGGTGTTCGACCCGCAGAAGCACGAGGCGGTCATGACCGGCGAAGACAGCGATCACGACCAGCCCGTAGTGCTCGAAGACTACCAGAAGGGGTACTTTCTCAACGACAAGGTGCTCAGGTCGGCCAAGGTAAAAGTGTCGGTTCCCAGCGGGAAATCCGGCGAGGAACAGTCCTGAAGTGGACATCGTCATGCGGCGGTGGGTATGTTAGCCGGGACACGTATTATGCAGCGTGAGACGAGGCGCAGCGCGAGATATGAGGAGCAATTGAATGGGTAGGATAATCGGTATTGACCTGGGGACCACGAACTCCTGTGTGGCCGTCATGGAGGGTGGTGAGCCGGCGGTCATCCAGAACGCGGAGGGACAGCGAACGACGCCCTCGATGGTGGCGTTTACCTCCAAGGGCGAGCGCCTCGTGGGCCAGCCTGCAAAGAACCAGATGGTGACCAACCCCGAGAACACCGTGTTCTCGATCAAGCGATTCATGGGCCGCCGGTTCAACGAAGTGTCGGAAGAGATCGGGATGGTCCCCTACAAAGTCACCGAAGACGGCTCCGGCGGTGCCCGCGTCCAGATCGACGAGAAGCAGTACTCGCCCCCGGAGATCTCCGCCGCGATCCTTCAGAAGATGAAGGAGACCGCGGAGGACTATCTCGGGGAGAAAGTGACCGAGGCCGTCATTACCGTTCCCGCCTACTTCAACGATTCCCAGCGCCAGGCGACGAAAGACGCCGGAAAGATTGCCGGGCTCGAAGTGAAGCGCATCGTCAATGAGCCGACCGCCGCCTCACTTGCCTACGGTTTCGGCAAAGAGCAGAAGGACGAGAAAATCGCCGTGTACGACCTCGGCGGGGGCACCTTCGACATCTCCATTCTCGAGCTCGGTGACGGCGTGTTCGAGGTGAAGTCCACCAACGGTGACACCCACCTCGGCGGCGACAACTTCGACCAGCGCATCATCGACTGGCTCGTTTCCAGCTTCAAGAGCGATTACGGCATTGATCTCGCGCAGGACCGTATGGCACTGCAGCGCCTCAAGGAAGCCGCCGAGAAGGCCAAGAAGGAGCTCTCTACCACCCAGACCACCGAGATCAACCTTCCCTTCATCACGGCCGATAACACCGGACCGAAGCACATGCAGTACTCCCTCTCCCGCGCGAAGTTCGAGCAGATGGTTGCCGAGCTCGTGCAGAAGACGAAGGAGCCCTGCAAGAAGGCCCTCTCCGATGCGGGGATAACCGCGGCGGATGTGGATGAAGTGATCCTCGTCGGCGGTTCGACGCGTATTCCGGCCGTGCAGGCCCTCGTGACCGAGCTCTTCGGCAAGGATCCTCACAAGGGCGTGAACCCCGACGAAGTTGTTGCTTCCGGCGCCGCCATCCAGGGCGGTATCCTCGGCGGCGACGTCAAAGATGTGCTCCTCCTCGACGTTACGCCGCTCTCGCTCGGCATTGAGACCCTCGGCGGCGTGTTCACCAAGCTCATCGAGCGAAACACGACCATCCCGACGAGAAAGAGCCAGATCTTCTCGACTGCCGCCGACAACCAGACCGCGGTATCGATCCACGTGCTGCAGGGTGAGCGGGAGATGGCGAGTCAGAACCGCACGCTCGGTCGCTTCGATCTCGTCGGTATTCCCCCGGCTCCTCGGGGTGTGCCGCAGATCGAGGTTTCCTTCGACATTGACGCCAACGGAATCGTGCATGTGTCCGCCAAGGACCTCGGAACGGGCAAGGAGCAGAAGATTCGCATAGAATCGTCGTCCGGACTCAACGAGGACGAGATCAACAACATGGTCAAAGAGGCGGAAACCCACGCAGAGGAAGACAAGCGCGCCCGCGAGGCCGCGGAAACCCGAAACGAGGCCGACAACCTCATCTATTCCACCGAGAAGTCTCTCTCCGACTTCGGTGACAGGATTACCGACGAAGACCGTGAGAAGATCAACGGGGCCATACAGGCCCTGCGCACAGCGCTCGAAAGCGGCGATGCTGCCGAGATAAAGGGCAGGATGGAAGACCTCAAGCAGGCCTCCCACACGCTCGCCGAGGAAGTGTACAAGAACGCTTCCGCCGAGCAGCAGCAGCCCGACGGCGAGGCTGCCGGCGGCGAGCACCCCGGCGGCGATACCGAAGGTGGCGCCGAGGGTGAAAGCGACAACGTAGAGGACGTCGACTACGAAGTCGTCGACGAAGACGAAAAACAGGACTAACGCGAGCGCGCAATCGGAAACGATACTGTGGCGAAACGAGACTATTACGAAGTGCTGGGCCTCCAACGCGGGGCCTCGAAGGACGATATCAAGAAGGCGTACCGAAAAGTGGCGGTGGCCAACCACCCGGACCGCAACCCCGGTGACGAGCATGCCGAGGACCGCTTCAAAGAGGCGACCGAGGCCTACGAGGTGCTCGCCGACGACGAGAAGCGTCAGGCCTATGACCAGTTCGGCTTTGCCGGCGTCGAAGGCATGGGTGGGGGCGGTCGCGGCGGCTACTCCCACGCCTACCACGACTTCGAGGACATCTTCGGCGGATTCTCCGACATCTTCGAAACCTTCTTTGGCGGGGGAGGACGGGGTCGGCGTCGCAGCTCGGTTCGCTCCGGTGCCGACCTGCGCTACGACATGGAGATCTCCTTCGAGGAGGCGGTCTTCGGCACCAAGAAGGAGGTCACCTACAAGCGCCATGTGACCTGCGACAGCTGCAACGGCAGCGGTGCGGAGGACGGTAGCGGCCGCAAAACCTGCCACACCTGTGGCGGTGTCGGGCAGGTGCGCCGAAGCCAGGGCTTCTTCTCGATTGCGAGTACCTGTCCCACCTGCGGTGGTGAGGGCCAGATTATCGACAACCCCTGCGGGACCTGCGGGGGCAACGGTGTTCTGAAGAAGCAGCGCACGGTGAAGGTTACCATCCCGCCCGGCATGGACAGCGGGAAGCGAATCAGCCTCCGCGGGGAGGGCGATGCGGGCCCGAACGGCGGTCCCGCCGGCGATCTCTACGTCGTCGTGCGGGTGCGCCCGCACGAGCACTTCGAGCGGCAGGGGAACGACCTCTACTGCATGATCCCGATCACCATGACCCAGGCCGCTCTCGGCGCGGAGATTCAGGTGCCCACCCTCGATGGTGAGCGGGTGGGGCTCAACATCCCCGCCGGCACGCAGAACGAGAAGCTTTTCCGCATCCGCAACTACGGCGTCCCCCGTCTCCAGGACTCCTCCCGGCGCGGAGACCTCTATGTGAAGATTCACGTCGAGGTCCCGAAGAAGCTCTCAGGTAAGGCAAAAAAGATCCTTCGTGAGTTTGCAGAGGTCGAGGGCGAGAACGCCAGCCCCGATCCCGTGCCCCTGTCCCGCCTCGGGTAGACGCCCCGGCGCCGTTCCCGGCTCAATTCCGACTCGACTCCGTTCGATAATGAAGTGGTAGATACCACTCGAGGAGAATTCCATGACGGCACCGGTGCGCGGATTAGGTATTGTGTTCGCTTCTCTGTTTCTCGCGGGAATCGTCATCGGTGTCGCATGGGCGCAGCCCGCCGAGACCGAGTATCCGCGCGAGCCGCGCGAGGATCAGTTCTTCGACGTCAGCCGCTACGGCGACGAGTGGATGACCGACGACCGTAACGGGGACGGGATGGTGGACTATGCGGTGCGGCTGACCGACGAGCTTCAGAAGGACCGCGAAGCGGTGGACTTCAACCACGACGGCATGATGGACGATTTCTACTTCTATTCAAACGAAGTACTGCAGCGGCAGGAGATCGATACGAACTACGACGGGGCGATAGATCTCTGGGTCTTCCTGCGGGAAGGTGTCTACGTCGAGCGCTACGAGCGCGATACCACCTATGACGGTTATCCGGACGTGGTGAAAGAATATGGCCAACCGAAAGAATCCGACGAGGAGTAAGGCCACCCGCGATACGGGCCGCAGTGTCTACGCCGGCTATCACGCGGTGTTCGAGGCGCTCAAGAGCTCTCGTCCCTCGGGAACGGTCTACATCGCAAGCCGGAACAGGAAAGCCCGGGACATCGAGGAGCAGGCCCGCGAACGCGGTCTTCCCGTCGAGCACGTGGGTCCTGAGGAGCTGGCCCGTCTCGGCGGCGAGGAGGCACGCGGAGCGGTGTTGGTCGGCACCGCAGCCTCAAAGGGAAGTCCGAAGACGCTCGAGGGCTTTCTGACGTCGCTGGAGGCGACGGTCTCCCTGGTTATCGTGCTCGACGGCATCACCGACCCGCACAACGTCGGCGCCATACTGCGGAGCGCCGATCAGTTCGGTGCGAACCTCGTCATCAGCCGGGAACGACGAGCGGCCTCCGACACCGCTACCCTCACCAGGACCTCCGCCGGTGCCGCGGCCTACGTGCCCCGCCTCACGGTTTCCAACATCGCCCAGGCGCTTGCCCGGCTGCAGGAGGCCGACTTCTGGGTCTACGGAGCAGCCGCGGACGGCACCGCGGTGCCCGCGTTGAACCTCACCGGTCGTGTCGCACTGGTACTCGGGAGCGAAGGAGAGGGCCTCAGCCGGCTTGTGCGCGAGCGATGTGACGAGCTTGTCTCCATACCAACCCGCGGACACGTTGATTCCCTCAACGTATCCGTCGCGGCGGGCATTCTCATGTACGAAATGCGCCGGCGAGAGGCATAGTCGACGCGGAACGGGAAGATATCAGCGAAACATATCCTGCCCGACTTCCTTACTGAATGAGAATCCCGATTGTGACAACTCACCGGCAAGCCGCATCGCGCGGTCGCGGGCCCGAAGCGCATCCCGGCCCATACCTACGGCCGTAAGTGAGCCGCCCGGCGGTACGGTGAGAGACCGCGGTCCCCCCTCGTGCTCAGCGAGAAACACGATCGTGTCATGTGCCTCGAACCCCGGGACCGCAATGACCGAGGTCGCGAGCGGGAGAGACACCTCGGTGTCGTTGGTCAGGACTATGGCGATTGCAGAACCGCTGCGGAAGCCGAAGGGCACAGAGCTCAGCTTGCCCTCGACGACTGCCTCGAGTACCGTGCCGAGGTCGATGTCCAGAAGGGGCATGAGCACCGACGTTTCTGGCTCTGAGAGTCCGAAACGCACGCACTCAACGAGAGGCCCGTCAGCGGAGACTCTCAGCTTGAAGCCGATGATACCGCGGTGGTGGAAGCCGGCCGCCCCGAGAGCGTCGAGGGTTCTGGCGACAATATCGCGCTCGATGCGCTCGGTGAGGGCGGCGTCGGCCCAGGGAACCGGTGCCACGGCCCCCGCGCTCTGGGGAAAGCCCACCGGCCGATGTCGGCTTGTTGCCGCATGAAGCTCGCAGGCGGGAAACACACGTGCGCTCGTACCGTCGGTAAGCGCGAAAACCGAAAGCTCGGGTGCCTCGATCGTATCGGCTGCCGCCGGTGCCCCGTGCCGCGACTGCGGCTTCGGCATGAGACCGTCCGACTCGAGTACACGCTCGGCGTACGTGATCTGCTCATGGAGGTCATCCGTGCCGAGTACGGTAATGCCCGCCTCAGAGAGCGCGTGCGAGAGGGTAGGGGTCAGCTCACCGCCGGAGCGGAGAACCGCGAGGTCGACCTTGTGAGCGCTGCAGGCCGCTGTGAGCTCTCCGACGTCCATTCGTCCGCCGGCGAGGAGTTTGGCCAGGCCAAGTCGTGCCGGTCCCGGCGACGCGCAGTAGAGACCGGCAATGCGCCGGCTTGCTGAAAGTCGCCACAGCAGGGCGTGCTCAACCGTGGTGGTTCCGACAAAGAAGACTCGCACTCACACTCCCCGCGTCCCGCCGACGGCTGCTACGGCCGTCG
>JAWLDL010000139.1:0-6374 GCA_041686675.1 Spirochaetia bacterium
AAGCCCGGTGGACGCCTCGTGGTGTTCCTCGTCGATGCCTCGGAGTCGATGGCAGGGCGGTATCAGCTTGCCGCCGCGCGGGAGGCGGCGGTGGGGCTTCTGCGGTCGGACAAAACGGGACATGACCGGGTGGCGATGGTCAGCTTCCAGGGCAGCGAGGCGCGCGTCCTGCTCAATCCGACGCGAAGCTCCGTCCGTGCGGCCCACGCCCTCACCGAGGTAACCGCGGCTGGAAGCACGCCGCTTGCTGCCGGGCTCGCCGAGGCTGCGCGCCTCATTCGCTTTGACGGCATGCGAAGCGGACAGACCGCCCGGGTACTGATCGTTCTCTCCGACGGACGCGGAAACGTTCCGCTTCGCCGGGGCGGAGATGCGGCCCGGGACGTCGCCCGAAGCGCCGAGGAAGCGCGTCGTGCAGCGACGCAGGCGTTCGTGATCGACACGGCACCGGCGGAGCAGTCCCACGCAGACATGCGCCGCCTCGCCGACGAGCTCGACGGCAGCTACCACTGGATCGGCTCCGCCCACCGAGAGTTCGCGAACCAGGGCGCCGCGGATTAAGCAGCCTCGACGCGCCGCCGATAATTACCGCAGGAGCGCGGAACATGGAACTGGCGACGACAACACACGCTGACCGCACGACGACGGTCCGCTGCATCGGCGAGCTTCGCGATCATTTCGAGGCCTATTTCGATACCGGCTGGTTTGCGGTCCTCATCGAGGGCTCACCGATCCAGTTCACCGTCATCAAGGAGATCCGTGCAGCCCTTGCCCGCGACAGCCTCTACCCCGAGGACGAGACGACCCTTCGCTACGGGGTGAACCTGCTCGAGCAGTTCATCGCCCAGCTTCGCCGCTTCCTCCTGCCGGTGCTTCGCGAGAGGCTCGGCATCTCGCGCCTGCTCGCGCACCCGCCTCGTCTTTCGGCGCAGGAGTATGTCTACAGACAGCTCGTTGCCCAGACCTTTCCCGCCAATCTCGACCGGCTCGAAGAGCTTACGACCCGCCTCGCCGCCACGCTGCGGGCTCGGGCGTAGTAGCGTAGCGGCCGGCCGCGCACCCCACGTCCTTGACAATTCCGACACTGGTCCCTAAGATAGTAACCGGTCCGATTATTAAACAATAAGAAGGAGACTCACCAATGGAAAACGGAACCATGCCCATGATGGGACAGAAAGTACCCGAGATGGAGGTCGTGACGACCCACGGCAAGAAGAAGCTACCGCATGACTACAAAGGCAAGTGGCTCGTGCTTTTCAGCCATCCCGGCGATTTCACGCCGGTGTGCACCACCGAGTTCGTGTCCTTCCAGCGTCACTACGAGGAGTTCCGCAAGCTCAACACCGAGCTTCTCGGCCACAGCGTCGATCAGGTCTTTGCCCACATCAAGTGGACAGAGTGGATCGGGGAGAATCTCGATACCGAGATCGAGTTCCCGATCATTGCCGACGACCGCGGTATCGTTGCCGACAAGCTCGGCCTGATCCACCCGGAGAAGGGCAGCAACACCGTTCGCGGCGTGTTCATCATCGACCCCGACGGCGTCTTCCGGGCCATCCTGTATTACCCGCAGGAGATCGGTCGCAATATGGACGAGATCGTGCGCATGATCCGTGCCTTCCAGACCTCCGACAAGAACGGCGTGGCCGTTCCGGCGAACTGGCCCAACAACGAGATCATCAAGGATGAGGTCATCATTCCGCCGGCCGCGGATGTGGAAACCGCGAAGAAGCGCACCGGACAGGAGGGGTGCTTCGACTGGTGGTTCTGCCACAAGAAGCTCTGAGTGCCGCGTAGCGGGGGCCGCGTTCGCGGCGTCCGCTACGGTCACCGCCACCCGCCAGGCGCCACCCGCCAGGCGACACGCCCGGGACCGCCCTCATTCCCCGAGAAACGCAAGCCAGCGCCGCCGCACATCCTCTATGCGGCGCACGCCCTCGTCGACGAGGTCCTCGAGAAGCTGCGCGATTTCGCCGGCGCGGTGTGAGAGCGTCGGCGAGCGGCCGACGTGAGACCAGCCGGTGGGCCCGGAGCCGGCGTCCGCGGAGGAGCCGGCGCCGTCCCGGTAGTCGATCCGCTCGACGACGCGGGAGCGACGGCCGAAACCGCCGGCTACGGTTATGGGCACGAATATGTCGAAGGCGTTGAACTCGGCGCGCGTGGCCGCGTTGTCGGTGACGATCTGGTCGCGGGCTTCGTCGAGGGTGTCGGCGTGGAGGTTCGCGAAGAGGCGCGCACCGGCGAGGCCCCGCTCGAGGAACTCGCGCAGGTCGCCTCCCCAGATATATGCCTCGTAGGAGGCGGGGCTGATCTCGTAGGCGACCAGGCATTCGCCGGGACCGCCATCGCGCCAGCCGGCGCGGGCGTCTACGCGGCCGCCGCCGCCACCGCCCAACCCGAACCCGCCCCCGGTATGCGTCACATGCACGGGTTCTCCGGGTGGTAACATGGTCAGAAGCGCTCCCATGACCGCCGTTTTTCCGGCCCCGCCGGGACTGGCACCGATGAGGACCGACGCACCCGCCTCGATGCGGGCAGTGAGCATGGCGGCCTGTGACAGTGTGAGCGTATCGGCCTCGATGAGGTCCACTACGCTTAACATGCGCCCGCCGCGCTGATTGCTTCTGTTCACGACATCGAGCACGCGATCATCCATCATCTACCATCCTGACGTGCCGGCGCCGCCTTTGAACGGGCCTTCGAGGTTCGAAGTGATCCATCCGCCGTAGTAACTGCCGGGCTGTGCCTGCACCGCCTCGTCGCCCACGTAGCAGGCATCCATGAGGCCGGGGTAGAAGGCGACGGCGTCGGACAGGTCCCGGTACGGTGCGGTAGGGGCCGGATAGATCCAGGCGGCGCCGGGTGCCCGGGCATCGCCTGCCACAACGTCGAAGTAGGAGGCGCGGCCCTTGAACTCGCAGAACGACGACCCCCGTGTCGGCTGCAGCGCGGACTCGTCTATATCGGCCCTGGGGATGTAGTATGTGGGCGGGTGACTGGTCTCGAGCACTCGCAGCGCCCGCGTGGTGTCGGCGATGGTTCGGCCGGCGAAGACGACGCGCACACGTTCGCGGCTTCGCTCCACCGCGGGCGGTCTGGGGTAGCTCCAGACGGACTCTGTTCGGCCTTGGCGGCCGCGGTCTCTGTGGGGCCCTGCCATGTGACTCTCCTCGAGCGATCCGAATTACCGCGCAGAACCGGCTGACGATTCACGGCGGCTCCCATTAAATTTGCAAGATATGAGTCCCACGGCAAGGAAGAAGGTGCTTTTTGTGTGCACCGCCAACCTACAGCGTAGCCCGACCGCCGAGACGATGTACCGCGACGATCCCCGTTTCGAGGTTCGCTCGGCCGGCACGCATGCGCTTGCGAACAGACAGGTCTCCCGGGATCTGGTGCACTGGGCGGATCTCATCGTGGTCATGGAGGAGCGCCATGCCCGTGACATCGAGTCATCATTCCGCGACGATCTCGCCTCAACACCGGTCATCGTGCTCGGTATCCCGGACGTCTACGGATACATGGAACAGGCGCTGCAGAGAGAGGTCCGCTCGAGATTCGAGGCGGCACTGCCGGGCTGACTCGTGCTCCGCGAACCGGGTCGAGACGGCTTGTGTGGCCGCCAACCCTCTATGGACAATATCCCGGGAGGTGATAAACTCTTTCCCGCGATGAGCGCGTGGGTCTATTTTCTCGGCAGTCATATTCTGCTCGATGCCCAGAGCAGCTACACGATCGGCCGCGGCAGAGGATGCGAGATCCAGCTTCCCGATATCTCGGTCTCGAGAGAGCATGCGCGAATCATCCACGACCGGGACGGGTTCGTGGTCGAAGATCTCGGCAGCACGAACGGCACGTTCGTGAACGGTGAATCCGTCACCAGGCAGAGTTTGAACAGCGGGGACAAGATCCGGGTCGGACGCCTCCACCTGGAGTTTCAGATCCGTGAAGACGGCAGCTCTTCCGAAACGCTCGATCCCAGCGACACGATTGCCCTCGAAGGTGAGATCGCGCGGCTCGTCGACGAGGTTGATGATCCCGACGTCGCGAGGCGGATCGCCGGACTCCAGGAGTTCGTATCACGCGGCAAGCGGCGCCTTTCGGAACTCGCGTTTCGGGATCACCTGACCGGACTCTACAACCGCCGCAGTTTCGATGCGCGCCTTCGCGATGAAGTCGAGCGCGCGCGCCGGTACAGCCGGCCGTTCAGCCTGTTGATGGCAGACATCGATCACTTCAAGGCCTGCAACGACCAATACGGACATCAGAAGGGCGATGATGTTCTCCGCGGGGTAGGCAGGATCATAGCATCGAGCGTGCGCAGAAGCGATTTTACCGCGCGCTACGGTGGCGAGGAAATAGCGGTGATTCTTCCGGAGACCGGGGCGACGCAGGGCGCGCAGGTTGCCGAGAAAGTGCGACGTGGCGTGGAAGAGCTGTCGTCGACCTATACGAGTATCGCCGTGACCGTCAGCATAGGAGGCGTGTGTTGCAGCACCTCACAGTGTGACGGCCCGGCCTTACTCGAATCAGCCGATTCGGCCCTCTACGAGGCAAAAGAGGCTGGCAGGAACCGTACAGTGATGCACTGATTTGAGGCAGATTACTGTTTACTTTGTATGACTCCTGCGGTAGGATTGGGGAGCCCTGACACGTACCTTTTTAAATCGATATGCAGTATAAGGAGTGGATATGCAGGACACGACTCGTGTAGTTGTCCTGGGCGCCGGCTATGCGGGAGTCGAGGCGGCCAAGCAACTGCATAAGATCTTCAAGCGTGACGACTCGGTGGAGATCACGCTGATTGATAAGAATCCCTACCATACGTTGATGACCGAGCTCCATGAGGTCGCCGGTTCGCGTACCGAGCCGGACTCCGTGCAGGTGAGCCTGGCGAAGATATTCTCGGGCAAGCGCGTCAACGTCGTGATCGATGAAATCAAGACCATCGATTTCGAGAACAACACCGCAGTATCGGAAGACCACAAGTACCCCTACGACTACATCATCATCGGTGCCGGCGGCGAGCCGGAGTTCTTCGATGTTCCGGGCGTGCAGGAGAACTGCTTCACCTGCTGGTCTCTCGAAGACGCCATCCGGATTCGCGTTCAGGTCGAAGAGATGTTCCGCGAGGCGGCCAAAGAGCCCAATCCGATGAAGCGCCGACGGCTTCTGACCTTCGCCATCGCGGGCGGTGGGTTCACCGGCGTCGAGCTTGCAGGGGAGCTCCTCGAACGCAAGGAAGAGCTCTGTCCGAAGTACCACATCGCCGAGGAAGAGGTCCGCATCGTCATCATCGAGATGATGGACAGCATTCTGCCGATTTTCCCCGAGCAGCTGCGGCGCAAGGCGGCGATGTACATTCGGCGTCACGGTGGCGAGATTCTCCTGAACTCCCCGATCACCAAGGCGGAGCCCGGCAAGATCATCATTGCCGACGAGGAGACCCTCGAGGCGGAGACGTTTGTCTGGACCGCCGGCATTCACGGTTCGGAGTTCACCACCAAGATTGATCTCACCAAGGGCCAGTGTGCCCGGGGAACCGAGACAGAAGCTTCGACCGTGGAAGGTATCCACGGCATGAAGGGCTGCTACTACGACGATGACGATCGCTACGTCGTGGGTGAGCGCGGTCGCATTCAGGTCAACGAGCACATGCAGTCGGTTGACGTCGACAACGTCTACCTCGCAGGCGATATGATCTGGTTCATCTACAACGAGAAGCCTGTACCCCAGATCGTTGAGAACGCCCTGCAGACCGGCGAAGTTGCCGCGAAGAATATCGCGAGCCGGATCAAGGAGAAGCAGGAGCAGGAAACCTTCGAGCCGCAGTACCATGGCTTCATGGTGTCGGTGGGCGGTCGCTGGGGCGTTGCGCACGTCATGGGCGTATCGATGTCCGGCTTCTTCGCTATGGCGATGAAGCATCTGGTGAACCTCCACTATCTCTTCGGCGTTGCCGGTATCAATGCAGTGTGGGAATACCTGCAGCATGAGTTCTTCACGATGAAGAACCACCGATCCTTCGTGGGTGGCCACCTCGCCTGGCGCATCCCGGTGTACTGGGCGCTGCCGTTGCGGCTGTGGCTCGGCGGGAAGTGGTTCTACGAAGGCGTGAAAAAGATCGGTGAGGGCTGGCTGAATCCGGGCCCTGGAGGGCTGGCAGACGTCGATCCGGCGGCCATCAACATGCCGGGCGTGAGCTTCGGCGAAGGTGATGCCGGATCGGGCGCAAGTCCTGAATGGGAGGAGAACGGCGGCGGCAACGGCGGCAATGGCGGTACCGACGGCGACTCCGGTGCGAGCCCCGAGTGGGAAGGTGAGGATTCCGGCCTCTTCGACGGCCTCGACGGTGCGGGTGATTCGGCAGCCGA
>JAWLDL010000140.1:0-6296 GCA_041686675.1 Spirochaetia bacterium
GGGTATTTCTGGGAGGTGATCAAGCCTCACCTCGAAGGCGTGTACGAGCGGGTGCTGACCCCGGACCTGCAGATGGACACCATCGAGACCGTTCTCGAGAGTGGTCGCCGCCTCGCGCAGGAGGCCGCCGGGGAGGACGGTGCGCCGGTGGCGATCATCGGACACAGCCTCGGTGGTGTGGTGGCTGCGCTCGCAGCGCGCGATCTCGGCGCCCCTGCGGTCGACCGTGTCGTGCTCGTGGCGCCGCCCTTCGGCGAGGCGGCCGAACCTCCCGGTCCCCTTCTCCGCTTCCTGCTCCGGCACAAGCTCATTCCGGACTTCCTCTCGCGTCCGCAGTTCTTTTCCCGCCAGACACCGGTGCGCATCCAGAAGTCCATGTTCAAACGCGCCGTCGACGAGAGCCCGGACCTCAAGACACTGATCTTCCAACCGAAACGCTTTCATACCGATCTGTTCGATGCTCCGCTCCCGGTGCCCGCACTGGTGGTCGCGAGCGAGGCCGACAGGGTCGTGCCGGCGCGCGAGTCTCTCGAGTTCGCCGAACGCCTCGAAGCGGCGACCGAGGTGTACGGGCCAACGCGGAGTATCGGCCATAATGATTTCACCTGCGCGCCGAACGTCGCCGAGGAGCTCGCCCGTCGCGTGCGCCGCTTCGCCGAAACCGACGCGTAGAAGTACGTTGTAGAGAGGACGACCTCCGTGGATCTGAGACACCTGCAGAACACCCTCGATCCTACGCTATTCGCGCTCCTCGCCATTCTTCTTGTCGGGCTGTTCGGCCTGGCGGTATCCGTTCTGCTGCGACACCTGCTTCTGCGCACGGCCCGCCGCGGGCAACACAGACTGCTCGTGCGGCTGATCGAGCGGTTCGGCGCGCCGTCCCGGCTGCTGTTTCCCCTGATTGGAATCGCCGTCCTCCTCCCGTTTCTCGACCTGCCGGCGGAGATCCGGCCCGGGATCGGCTCGACGCTGCGCATTCTCTTCGTGCTCGACATCACATGGTTCCTGCTGCGGCTCTTCTCCACCACGGAACGGTTCCTGCTTCAACGCTACGACATTTCGGTCTCGGACAATCTGCGTGCCCGCCGCATGCACACCCAGGTCCGCGTCATCCGCCGCATCCTCACCGCACTGGTCATTCTCATCGCGGCGGCGTCGGCACTTACCACCTTCGAGACGGTTCGCCAGCTCGGAACGACAATTCTTGCTTCGGCGGGCATTCTGGGGATCATTCTCGGTTTCGCGGCCCAGAAGTCGCTCGGTCTGATACTCGCGGGACTGCAGGTCGCCATCGCCCAGCCCATCCGCATCGACGACGTCGTCATCGTGGAGGGTGAGTGGGGCCGCATCGAGGAGATCACTCTGACCTTCGTCGTGGTTGCCATATGGGACCGAAGACGGATGGTGCTGCCGGTCAGCTACTTCATAGAGAAGCCGTTCGAGAACTGGACGCGGGCGTCGGCACAGATTCTCGGATCGGTGTATCTCTTCGTCGATTACGCCTTCCCGGTGGACGATCTGCGCAACAAGCTGTACGAATTTCTACAGGAATCCCGACTGTGGGACGGCGAGGCCTGGGTACTGCAGGTAACCGATGCAACCGAGAAGACGATTGAGTTGCGCGCGCTCATGACCGCGAAGGACTCACCGACTTCATGGGACCTGCGCTGCGAGATCCGGGAGAAGATGATCGCCTACATCCGCGACGAGCACCCGGGTCACCTGCCCCACCTGCGGGCCTCGCTCGACGGCGACGCCTCGGAAACGCCGCCCCGGGACGCGACCGAGCGGGAGATGAGAGGCCCGGAGGAGAGTTGACGCAATGCCCGTGCGAAACGCCGAAGTAGCAGAGATACTCGAGAAACTGGCCGATCTCCTCGCCATCAAGGGGGAGAATCAGTTCCGCATCCGCGCCTACCGCAACGCCGCGCGCACAATCTCCGGGCTGCAGTCGGGCGTGCGGGAGCTCGTGGAGCGGGAGGAGGATCTCTCCGACTACCAGGGCATCGGGAAGGCCATCGCGGAGAAGATCGTCGAGATCGTGGAGACCGGCACACTCTCCCAGCTCGAAGAACTCACACGGGATCTCCCCGAGGGACTTCTCGACCTGCTGAGGATCCCCGAGCTCGGTCCGCGGCGTGTGAAGGAGCTCTACGAGGAGCTCGGCATAACGAGCATGGACGCCCTTGCCTCCGCACTCGAGAACGGACGGGTGCGGGAGCTCGAGGGCTTCGGCGAGAAGCTCGAGCAGTCCCTGCTCTCCCAGGTGAGGTCGATGCGCGACCGCGAAGAGGAACGCCGGCTTCTCCTGCCCGCTGCCGAGGAAGTCGCCGAGGAGATGGTTGCCTATCTGAAGAAGCATGGCGATGTGAAACGCATCGCGGTAGCCGGAAGCTACCGCCGGCGAAAGGAGACCGTGGGCGACCTCGACATCCTCGTGGTGGCGGGCGGCGGGTCCGCGGGTGGTGCCGCGGCGGGCGGCGGCATCATGGATGTCTTCACCGGCCACGAGGACGTACGGCGCGTCTCGATGAAGGGCGAGACCCGCTCCTCGGTGGTGCTGCGCTCGGGGGTGCAGATCGATCTGCGCCTCCTCGAGGCGGAGAGCTACGGATCGGCGCTGCAGTACTTCACCGGCTCCAAGGAGCACAATATCGCCGTACGCCGAGTGGCGCAGGAGCAGGGACTGAAGGTCAGTGAGTACGGCATCTTCCGCGGCGATGAGCAGGTCGCGGGCGCCGGGGAAGAGGAGATGTACACAACCCTTGGCCTTGCGTGGGTGCCGCCGGAGCTGCGGGAAAACCGCGGGGAAGTGGAGGCTGCCCGTGAGGGGAGCCTTCCCGAGCTCGTTACCATGGAGGACATCCGCGGCGATCTTCATTCCCACACCAACGCAAGCGACGGCAGCTTCACCCTCGAGGAGATGGCCGAGGCGGCGCAGGCCCGCGGCTACGAGTATCTGGCGGTGAGCGACCATTCCAAGAGCCTCACCGTGGCCCGTGGACTCGACGAGGACCGGCTCGCACGGCAGATCGACGAGATTGCCGAGCTCAACGAGAGCTTCGACGGCTTTCGGCTCCTGCGATCGATCGAGGTGGACATCCTCGACGACGGGCGCCTCGATCTCTCCGACGAGATACTCGCCCGGCTCGACCTCGTCATCTGCTCGATTCATTCGGGCCTCAACAAGACCGAGGAGAAACAGACCGAGCGAATAATCCGGGCAATGGATAATCCCCACTGCAGCATCATCGGCCATCCCACCGGCCGGCTTCTCGGCTCACGCGATGCCTACCCGGTCAACATGCAACGCCTGCTCGAGGCGGCCGCGGAGCGCGGGGTCTCCTTCGAGATAAACGCGCAGCCCGAGCGCCTCGACCTGCGCGATGAAGATGCTCACGCCGCCCGGGAGCTCGGCATCAGAATCTCCATCGCAACCGATGCGCACGCCCCTGCGAATCTCGGATTCATGCGCTACGGCGTGGACCAGGCCCGGCGCGCGTGGCTGCGGGCAACGGATGTACTGAACACCCGGCCGTGGTCGGAGCTCGGCCCGCTGTTGAAGCGCGGATAAATCGGCGCGGCCCCGAAGACGCGGCCCCGAAGAGGAGAACGTATGGCGACGGACAACCCCTACACGAGCCCACCGGTGGACACGAGCTTCGAGCCGGCGGACGCGCTCTCGCCCGAAGCGGCAGCCGAGCAGGCGAGGCAGCTTACCGAGGCGCTGAACTACCACAACCATCGCTATTACGTGGATGCAGCGCCGTCGGTCTCCGACGAGGTATACGATGCCCTCTTCCGCCGGCTTCAGGACCTCGAGGCCACCTTCCCCGAGCTTCAGAGCGAGACCTCACCGACGCAGCGGGTCGGGGCAGCCCCGGTCGACGAGCTCTCCCGCATAGAGCACCAGGCGCCGATGCTCAGCCTCAACTCGAGCCTCGAGGTATCGGAGGTCTCCGACTTTCACCGCTTCATAGAGCGCAATTCCGACGGACGCAGCTTTCGCTATGTGGTAGAGCCCAAGCTCGACGGGCTCTCGGTGGAAATCGTCTACCGCGACGGGCGCTTCTCCTACGGGGCCACGAGGGGCGACGGGCGCGTGGGTGAGGATATCTCGCGCAATCTCAAGACGATCCCGGCCATCCCGCTCGAGCTCCGCCCCGAGGGCAAGCCGCCGGCCTTCCTCGCGGTCCGCGGAGAGATCTTCATGCTCAAAAGCGGCTTCCGGGAGCTCAACCGCAGACGCACCGAGCACGGAGATGAGCCCTTCGCCAATCCGCGCAACGCCGCGGCCGGGACGGTTCGCCAGCTCGACCCGAAGAACACCGCGGGGAAGCCGCTCGACATCTTCTTCTACGACATCCTCGCCTCCGACCGGACGGACTTCAACTCTCACACGCAGGTGCTCGACCTCTTCCCCCGGTGGGGCCTCAAGACCAACCCGCTGAACGAAGTCTGCACCTCGGTCGACGAGCTCTCCGCCTATCGCGACCGCCTCGCGGAGTCACGCGAGGCGCTCGACTACGAGATAGACGGGATCGTCATCAAGATCGACTCCTACGAGTTCCGGGAGGATCTCGGTTACCGAAACCGCAGCCCGCGCTGGGCGCTCGCGTGGAAGTTCCCGCCGCGAAAGGAGACCTCAAAGGTCGAGGACATCGTCGTACAGGTCGGTCGCACCGGCATACTCACCCCGGTCGCGCTACTCGACCCGGTGAATATCGGCGGGGCGACGGTGAGCCGCGCGACCCTCCACAACGAAGACGAGGTTCTGCGCAAGGATGTGCGGGTGGGAGACCGCGTGCGGGTCATCCGCGCGGGAGACGTCATACCGGAGGTGAGCGAGGTGGTCGACCGCAACGCGCGCGGCCGGGCCGAGCCCTTTGCCATGCCCGACACCTGCCCGGCATGCGGCACTCCGGTGGAACGCGAAGGGGCCTACTACTTCTGCCCGGCCGGGCTCTCCTGCCCCGCGCAGCTCACCGGGAGACTCATTCATTTCGTCTCCCGCGAGGCCATGGATATCGAAAACCTCGGGGAGAAGAACATCACCCAGCTCGTGAATAGGGGCATCATCCGGACCATCGCGGACCTCTACTACCTCGACGCAGCGGACCTCGAGGCACTCGAAGGCTTCGCCGAGAAGTCGGCCCGAAACGTCTACGAGGCCATCCAGGGCTCGAAGACACGGCCTCTCAATCACTTCATCTATGCCCTCGGTATCCGTCATGTGGGTGCCCACGTCGCGGAGGTTCTCGCACGACACTTCGGGAGCATCGAGGCACTCGAAGACGCCACGGTCGAGGAGCTCTCGACAATATCCGACATCGGGGGGCAGACCGCCGAGAGCGTCCACGCCTTCTTCGCGGAGGAGGAGAACCGCCGCATCCTCGCTCGGATGCGGGAGGCAGGCGTGGAGCCGCAGCCGCTTGACTCCGGCCCCTCGGCAGGACCGTTGAGCGGCATGACCTTCGTGCTCACCGGAAGCCTCGAGCGCTACACCCGCACCGAAGCGCGGCGGCAGATCGAGGAACGGGGCGGGAAGGTTACGTCTTCGGTCAGCAGCGCCACCGACTACGTGGTCGCCGGCGCGGACCCCGGCAGCAAGCTCGAGCAGGCGCGCAAAAAGGGCACGCCGGTACTTACCGAGGACGAGTTCGAGGCCCTCCTCGCCGGGCGGTCCCCGGACGCCGGGCGGTCCCCGGACGCCGGGCGGTAGTCCAAACAGGGTATAGCTCCCCGTAACCCATTTGGCTATACTTCGCTTCGAACAGATGAGCACGGCACCTGATGAACGACGATCCTCCGGGATACGGGGACTGGATACGGTGCTGCGCGGCGGCTTCCTGCAGCAGCGCAGCTACCTGGTGTCCGGCGCGCCCGGTACCGGGAAAACAATCCTCGGACTCCACTTTCTTGATGCAGGGCTCCGGCTCGAGGAGCAGCCGCTTCTCATAACGTTCTCGGAGCCCGCTCAGTCGCTGCAGCGCAATCTCGGCAACCTGGGGTTCTCATTCGACCGTATCGAGGTACTCGACCTCACACCACCGGTGGAATTGTTCTCGGATGCGGAGCAGAGCTACGACCTGCTTTCGCCGGCTGAGACGGAGCGGGAGCCCGTTCTGCGGCGCATCGCGGAGACGGTGACCGAGCTCGAGCCGCAGCGTGTCTTCGTCGACGGCTTGAACGGACTGAGCTACTATGCGGCCGACGACGGCGACTTCCTGCGATCGGTGCAGGCATTTCTTCAGTTCATCACGGCCCGCGGAGCCACAGTCCTCGTCACCGCCGAG
>JAWLDL010000141.1:0-6260 GCA_041686675.1 Spirochaetia bacterium
TGAACGGTTCCGAACGGACCGAGAGCAATGAACTCGGCCGCTGAATAACCGAGAACATCCGTCACCGAGGGACTGATGAACGTCTCCTCGCCATCTTCGAGCACCACGATGAGGTCGCTCGTGTTCTGCGCGAGAAGCCGGTACTTCTGTTCCGCCTCGACCTCCCGCGTGATGTCGTGGAGAATCGCGAGGTGTACCGGGTTCTCCTTCCACACCGTCGCGGTAGCGGTCATCTCGACCGTTCGCGGGCCTGCCCCCTTCTGCAGGACTTCGATCACCGTCTTCTCCCCGGAGGCCGACGGCAGGCCGAGACTCGTACCCAGAAGCTCCGACTCGGCACGGCCGAACAGCCGCGCGGCGGCTGCGTTCACGAACAGTATGCTGCCCTGTGTATCGAGAATGACAATACCGTCGCTGCTGTTCCTCAACAGCGCGAACAGGGGCGCTTCGCTCGTGTCAGGACGATCCAGCTCGTCAACCATCGGGAAACATGTCCTTGAGCCGTTCTTCCTCGAGGGCGGACACGTGCTGCGGATTACCGGAGAGGATTCCGACGACATTCTTGAAGGGCTTTCCCACGTGCATGCCCTTCCCGTCGATGCTGAACTCGCGGATATCCTTGTCATGCATCGATCCGCGCATTTTCAGCACCGTGATGCCCCGTCGCATCTCGCCGTACATCTCCACGTAACGAAGCAGGATGATCGAGTCGGTGAGGGTCGAGATGTGCGTCTCGGTCACCGAGGATCCCCCGGTGAGCGTCGGCGTGGTCGAAGTAAAAAGGCCGGCGGTCTCCCGGTGCTTTATGAAGGAGGTAACGCTGATGATGAACTCCCGAAACCCCTTCTGCGTGGAGATGCGCTCGAGTGCGCTGAGGCTGTCTATGGCCACGCGCTGGGGCCCGAACTCGTCGACGGCGTCCTTCATCTGGATGAGGTGGTCCTCGAGGCTGGTTACCTCCGGGTAGGCGCAGACGAGCTTGATCCGGCCCTCCTTCTCCCATTTCTCGTAGTCCACACCCCAGCCGGTTGCGTTTCGCACCAGCTGCTCGCGGCTCTCCTCGAAGGCGAAGAGGAGGCATTTCTCGCCCTTTTCGGCGCCCCCTGCCATGAACTCGGTGGTCATCAGGGTCTTGCCGGTCCCGGTCGCGCCGGAGACCAGGATGATGCTGTCACGGTAGAAGCCTCCGCCGCACATGGTGTCAATTTCCCCGTTCCCCGAGCTGATGCGGACGTTGGAGGATGCCTGTTTGAGCTCGAGCGCGGAGAGCGGAATGATGACGATGCCCCGCTCCGGGACAATGGAGAAGGGGAACTCGCCCTTCTGGTGCGTCGTACCGCGGAACTTCAGGATCTCGATGGTCCGCCGGCGTTTCTCATCCTCGAGGACGTTTCTGAGGATGATCACGTTGTCGGCAACGAACTCCTCCACACCGAAGCGGGCAACCGGGCCGTACTCAGCGTCCCGTTCCGCCGTCACGATGGTGGTGACACCGAGCGTCTTCAGCGCAAACACCATGCGCAGAAGCTCACCGCGGATCACCTTCGAATCACCCAGCGCCGTGAAGATCGCCCCCAGGGCATCAATGCTGACGCGCGTGGCGCCGGTTTTGTGCACGGCATGCTCGATCCTGGCCAGCAACCCGCCCAGATCGAAATCCGAGGATATCACCGTCTCCTGGTCCAGGGTGGGTGAGGCATCGACGAACGTCCACATGCCCTCCTGCTCCCATTCGGCGATGTCCCATCCCAGCGATTGCATGTTCTCTCGAATGTCCCCGGGTCGCTCCTCGAAGGTCACGAACACACCGTGCTCACCCCGTTTCACGCCCTCGGCCAGGAACTGCACCGCACAGAGGGTCTTGGCGCTTCCCGAGGTGCCGGTAACCAGCGTTGCGCGCCCGCGCGGGATTCCTCCGTAGGAAATGATGTCGAAGCCCTCGAAACCGACGTCGAGCTTCTCCAGTACAGCCGGCGTGCCCTTACTCATCATCCGTCCTCTTCATTCTTTCGGTCCTCCGCACTTTCTTCGCTCGAGCCTTTCTCACCGAGGAGCTCCACGACTTCCTCGGTATTTGCAAGATCGCCGATGATGCGTATCGTTCCCTCCACGCCGTGCTTCACGAGCGTCGGCGTGGCAAGAATGTGATCCATCTCGGCCTGCTCGGGGTTCTCCAGCACGTCGACGACGCTCAGGTCGTATGCGGGAGGAAGTCGCGTGGATAAAAGAGAACGGAGGTTCCGGACCGCCTCCCTCGAGCGTCTCGTGCGACCGGTAACGAAGAGTTTCAGAACGCTGTTGCTCATTCTCCCGCCTCGTCGTCGTTGCAGACCTGGTTCCGGTACACCGACACGAGATAGCCCATGAGCTCCAGCGCCGCGAGCCGGGCCTCCTCGTTGAGGGCTCGCGCTCGTTTCTCGGAGACCCCGGTACTCACGGCTCTGAGGGCCTGGAGATGGAGCTCCACGACGTCCTTTGGTCCCGCGTCCGCGAGACCGAGTGACTGCGCAAGGCTCTGCAGTCTCGAACCCGTCCGATTGTCGGTCTTATACATCTTCTCTTCCAGTCCGGCCTTGAGGATCTCCTGATACGTCGCGCACAGGCTCTCGAAATCATCCGGCAGGCGCTCGCGAAACGACCGCTGTGCAAAACTCCTGCCGGTTGCCCGGGTGGCCGACGGGGAGGCGAACTGCTCGAGGCGAGAAATCTCCGCCTGCAGTCGCCGCACTTTCTCCTCTTCTTCCCGAATACGCTCGGTGATGTCGATGCCGGCTGCAATGACATTTTCCACGCGGCCCGTGTCGTCGATGGTTACCGTATTGGTCCACGCGATGAGACGTCGCTCGCCATCCCTGGTGATCCAGTGATTCTCGTGGGTGCTCGGATAGCTCCCGGCGAGGAGGGCGGCGAAGACGCTCTGCACTTCTTCCCGCTCGTCGTCGGGGAGGAGCGCATGAAGGGGTCGGCGGGTGAGCTCTTCCTGCGTGTAGCCGGTAACGCGCTCGCAGGCCTCGTTCACGCGCACAACGTCACCCTCGGAATCCAGCACAACGATAAGCGCACCCGAGGTCTCGAGCACGGCGTGAACGAACCGCTGTTCCCGACGAAGCTCTTCCTCCGCTCTCCGCCTCTCGCTGACGTCGCGGATCATGCCGATGTAGCCGGTAACCGCGCCGCTGTCGTCCTGCAGGGTGAAGACCGTGGTCTCGCCGGGAAAGACCCGGCCGTCCCGGGAGCGGTACTCCACAATGACGACCGTATCCGCCCGATCGGCGTCTTTCAGGTGCTCCCCGAGTCGCCGATACTCCTCCTCACTCGCATACACGACCTGCGTTTTCTCTCCGGCAATTTCCTCGAGCTCGTATCCGAAGAGCTCGGTGAAGGCCCGGTTACAATCGATTATGCTACGGTCGGTATCGGCGACGAGGATCGCATCACGGATGCTGTTGAAGAGACGGGTGTAGCGCTTCTCCATCATCTGCGCGGGCATCTGCGCGGGGCTGTTGTTCAGAGCTCTTCCTCCTCGGTGGCTCATGCTACCCCGACGAACACGGTGCTACAAGCGTTTTTTTTCGTGATATGCTTGCAGGTACAAGCGCATGAGGGAGCGCACATGACACACATAGCATCGAGGCTCGCCGCCCTGAGGACCCATCCGTTCCGCCCCGTGGAAGAAGGGATGACCGTGGAACCGACATCCGGCGCGGCCGGCGTGGACGACTTCGACAACGAAGACTGGCTGCAGCGCACCCTCGCCCTCCGGAACTTCGTGCGCGCCGGGGAGAGCGAGCCCGGTGGGCTCATCCAGGCCGTCGGCGATGAGTCTGCCGAGGTGCGCTACCTCGCCGCGGCGGCCCTGGGGGTTCTCGAGGCGGAGCCGGCCCTCGAGCGACTGCACGACCTACTCACCGGCGCGCCGGAAAGCACCGTCCGCTCACAGGCCGCGGTTTCGCTCGGACAGATCGCCTCGCCCCGCTCCGAAGCAGTTCTCGAGACGGCCCTTGCCGCTGAGCAGCACCGGGACGTGGGGCCCCAGTGTCGCATCGCGCTCGATCAGATACGCGCAGGCGGTACGTCGCAGCGGCGAATGCGCGAGACCATTGCCGCCCTCGAGGAGCGCACCTTCCGCAGCGTTCGCTCCGGGGACCTCATGCCGGCGGCGTCACTGCCGTCGGTGGACGGCGGGGAATGGCGGCTCGACGAGCACCTTTCGGGCAGGGCGCTCCTTCTTCTCTGGGTCTTTGCTGACTGGTGTCCGGTGTGTCACCACGAGTTCAACGACCTCATAGACCGCAGAGCCGATTTCGAACGCCTGGGCGTTGAGGTTGCGACCGTGGAATGCCACGACGACTATCGCGCAGGCGTCATGGCCGGCGTTCACGCCAAGCCCCGGTACTGGTACTCCGATCGCTTCGAGAACCTGGAGTACGGCGGGCGGCGCTGGTGGCCCCACCTCATGGATTACGGTGGTGCCTTCGGCGCGAGGCTCGGAGTGGACCCCATGACCTTTGCCGTGCACTCGGAGTTCGTGAACAGACCGGCAACCGTGATCGTCGACCCCGGTGGACGGATTCGCATGGCCTATATCGGCACATTCTGGGGTGACCGACCGACCATCGCCGAAACCCTCGACATGATCGAGAACGAATCCTACGAGTTCCGCCACCCCGAGCGTACCCGCAGCAGCTGAGACGAGCGACACGCCGGCGGGGCACGTCGACGCTTTCCCCGCAACGGAGTACATTCGCGGTCGAGGAGGCACACGGTGAGATCATTCTTCGACCCCGCCCTCGCGGTGGAGTCGCTTCCCTTCGTACTCATGGGCCTGCGCTACACCGTGGTCATAGCGGTGGCCTCGATGACCGCCGGCATGCTGCTGGGGCTGCCCATCGCCCTCGCGCGGATGTCGAAGCGCCGGTTGCTGGCAGGCCCGGCGCGCCTCTACATCTCGTTCATGCGCGGGACACCGGTGCTGGTACTGCTGTTCCTCTTCTACTTCGGGCTGCCGAGCCTCGGCATCGGGTTAAGCGCGGTCGCCGCGGCAATAAGCGCGTTCGGGCTCAACAGCGCCGCTTTCATCGCCGAAATCGATCGCGGGGCGATCCTCTCGGTCCCCAGAGGGCAGTGGGAGAGCGCGCGTAGCCTCGGGATGTCGGAGGCGCAGATTCTGTTCAGGGTGGTGCTGCCCCAGGCCGCGCGCGTGGCCGTCCCGAGCCTGTCCAACGTGATGCTCGACCTCATCAAGGCGACCTCGCTCGCCTCGGTGATCACCGTCCAGGAGGTGCTCCTCAACGCGAAAATCGTCGCCGGGCGCACCTTCGACACTTTCACGATGTACCTCACCGCGGCGCTGGTCTACTGGGCGGTCTGCAGCCTGTTCTCCCTCTTCCAGGACCGCCTCGAGCGGCGGCTCGACGTGGCTATGGCGGGACCGGGTGGAGGCCGACCGGCGGCGCGCGGACCGGCGGCGGCGGAGTAAGGCGCTACTCCGAAAGCTCGTCGAGGTCGATGACGATGAAGCCCTCTTCTTCGACGTCGGGGCGCGTCGAAACGTCATCACCGTCGAAGAAGCTCGCCGAGATTTCGCCAAGCGTGCCGTCTTCGCGCAGGCTCGAGAGCGCCCCGTCGATGCGGCTCTTGAGCTCCTCGGCGCCGTTCGGGATGACGATGTGGCTGCCGGCGGGCTCGAGCCAGAATCGGAGATCCGGATGCAGGGTCACGTCGAACTCGGGCATGAACTGGATGGCGAGGCGCTGCAGGTAGTAGTCATTCATGATGACGTCGGTGCGGCCGAGCTCGAGATCGCGCAGGTACTGGTCGTTCGTGGCGTTGTCGTAGGTCAGGATCTCCGCCCCGTAGCTTCGCATGACCCGGGAAAACGTCGTCGTCGCCTCGCCCGCGTGGACCTTGCCCTCGAGGTCATCGACGGTCTCGATCCCCGAGAGATCGTCGGCGCGCACCATGAGCGTGGCAAAGGAGTACTTGTAGGGCTCGGAGAAGTCCACCATCTCCTCCCGCTCGGCGGTCCGATTGATATCGTTCACCGCCGCGTCCACCTGGCCGCTCTGAATACCACCGAGCATGGCGTCAAAGGCCATGATGCGGAACTCCACGTCGAGGCCCAGCTCCGCGGCAACGGCGCGCATCACCTCTACGTCGAAGCCGGTGAGCTCATCATCCTCGCTGTAGAACGATGCCGGAAAGAGCGTGCCCGAGGTTGCTACAATGATGCTCTCGCGTTCCTCGATGCGGTTCCAGGC
>JAWLDL010000142.1:0-6246 GCA_041686675.1 Spirochaetia bacterium
CCGCGGGTCGTCGGTTCCCAGGAGGAGGTTGGTGAGACGTATCTTTCTCATGATGATGCCTCACCCTTGTATCATGCCGGCGTCGCTTCGACAATCGACAGCTACGCGGAAATCACCGTAGCTACCGCGAGCAAGGGCGCCGCCGACTTCGCGGTCATGCTCGACAAATATCGCACCGAGCCCTTTGTCTCCCGGATCCGCACCTGGTTCAACATAGGCGGGATTCTCGAGCCGAGCCGGCTGGTGGATATAAACGAGAGCCGTCCCGGTCTACACCGCGTGGCGCAACGACCACTACTCTCAATGGTCATTGCCTCCGGAGCGGATACGGGCGTTTCTGGTGAACGCGCTCGAATAGATTCGGCGTGAGGTTTCAATCGGCTCGTGAGACCGCACTTGACACAACCCCGCAGCGGCGTACGATTACCAACGATGAACACATCTCCGGCATCACCGGATGCGCCCGCCGATGAGGGACTGCCCTTCATCCAGCGCCTGTCCAACGTGGCCCGATACGAGGGCGGACGCGTCGTCATTCTCGATCGCCGGGTATATCCCGCCAGCGTGGAGTTCGTGACCTGTGCGGATTACGGCGCGGTTGCCCGCGCGATCGGCGAGATGGTGACCCAGAGCTACGGGCCCTGGGTTGCCGCGTCCTATGGCATGGTCAGCGCCGCCCGATCGGCGCAGGCGATGTCGCACACAGATGCACAGGCGGAGTTGAGGCGCGCCGCCGAGGTATTGTCCCACGCACGACCGACCACCTCGGGCGGAATGACACGGTCGATCAACCGCATCCGGGATTTTGCCCTCGGGAAGCTGGCGGAGGACCGGGAGCACCTGGAGGCGGCCACCCTCGCCTTCGTGGAATCCACGCTGCAGGCGCGCTATCGCGAGGATCGCGCCATCTGCTCACACGCGGTGGACCTCCTGCCGGACCCGGCGACGATACTCACACAATGCTACGCCGAGACGCTCATCGGCTTCGTCCTGCTGATCTCGCAGGAACGTGGCAAAGAGATATCACTCATCTGTCCGGAGACGCGGCCTTACCTGCAGGGCGCTCGCCTCACGGCGGCCGCCGCCCACGACCTCGGCATTCCCACGACGGTCATCACCGACAACATGCCTGCCTACGTGTTATCGAAGGGTACGATAGACGCCTTCGTCTGCGCCGCCGATGTCGTTACCCTCGACGGCCACGCGGTGAACAAGGTCGGGACGTTCCAGATCGCCCTCGCGGCCCACTATCACAAGGTCCCCTTCTACGTCGTCAGAAACCCCTCCGCCGCGAACCCCACGATCGCGACTGTGGAGATCGAAGAACGTGACCCAGAGGAATCGCTGCATGCGATGGGGGTTCGTACCGCGCCTCGAGGCGTGTCCGGGTACTATCCGGCCTTCGACATAACTCCTCCCCACCTCATCAGCGCCGTGTGCACAAGCAGGGGCGTCTTCTCGCCCTACGACCTGCGCAAAGGGTTCGGGCCGGACGTTCAAGCGCATTGATACGGTGTCCCCCCCCACTTGAGAAGTCTACCGGAAACCTTCATAGTTGCGGAAGCGACGCGGTCGGCCACCGACCGAATCATCGGTGAAGGAGTCAGGTTTTATGCAGCAGGAGGAGAGGATCGTCGTCACGGGACTGGGGGTCTACGCCCCGATAGGACAGGATCGGCACGAGTTCTGGGATGCTCTCACCTCGGGAGTCTCGGGGGCGGGGCCGATAACGGGGTTCGATCCGGCGGATTTCAGGAGCCGAATCGCCGCGGAGATCACGGGCTTCGACCCGGGCAGGTATCTCTCGAAAAAGCGCGCGCGGCGCATGTCCCGGTTCTCCCAGCTTGCCTCCTGCGCCGCCCTGCAGGCGGCCGCCGACGCAGAGGTCGACCTCGAGACAATCGATCCCACGCGGGTGGGAACGGTTATCGGCACCGCGGCAGGTGACTACGTCAATCTTGAGCACCAGCACAGCGTGCTCCTCGAGAAGGGACCCAACCACGGCAATCCGCTGGCCGTGCCGATGATCATCCCGAACATGTCCTCCGCGAATGTGGCCATCGATCTCGGCATCGAGGGGCCGAATCTCGGCATCGCGACCGCCTGTTCATCCGGGGCTCACGCGATCGCCATGGCCTCGCTTCTGCTTCGAAGCGGCAGCGTCGACATGGTCTTCGCGGGAGGCTCCGAGGCGGCAATTACGCCGCTCACGGTGAATGCCTACGGCTGCATGGGCGTTCTCACCTCGCGAAACGACGATCCGGCCCATGCTTCGCGTCCCTTTGATCGTGAACGCGACGGCTTTCTCATCGGCGAGGGTGCGGCGGTGATGGTGCTCGAACGGGAGAGCGATGCACGGCGCCGCGGTGCGCAGATCTTCGCGTGCCTGGCGGCAGCGGGCATGACGGCGGACGCCTACAGCGTGGCGATCCCCGAGCCCGACGGTCGGGCCGCGGCCGCAGCGATGACGATGGCAATGAGAGATGGCCGGCTGAATCCGGAGGACATCGACTACATAAACGCGCACGGCACCTCGACAACGGCAAATGACCGCACCGAGACGATCGCCATCAAGCGGGCGCTCGGCGATCACGCCTACTCCACAGCGGTGAGCTCGAGCAAATCGATGATCGGTCACACCCTCGGCGCGGCGGGTGCGGTGGAAGCCGTTGCCACGGTCCTCACGGTAACGCACGGTGTCATGCCACCGACGATCAACTACGAGACCCCGGACCCCGAGTGCGACCTCGACTACATCCCGAACGAGGCACGAGAGAGGGCCGCGCGGGCGGCCCTCTCCAACTCATTCGGGTTCGGCGGGCAGAACTGCTCGCTCCTGTTTACCGCCGTATGAGACGCTGGGCCGGCCGCCGGCGAATCCCGCCGCCGCGCCGGCTCTCTGCTCACGCGCCGCCGATGTCGGCGGACATGAACTTGCCCACATAGGGTGAGCGCCCGGGTGCACCGCGGCGGAAGTGACCGGAAGGACCCTCACCGAGGAACTCGGAGAACCACGACTCGTGCTCCACCTCCTCATTGAGTATGGCCAGAGCGAGGTCGTAGGTGCGGTGGTCCTTGCCGGAGGTGTAGTTGCAGATGTCGGTGTAGGTCTTCACCGCGCAGCGCTCCGCTTCCACGAGGACGGTCAGAAGATCGCGGAACTTCTCGCTTCCGGTCTCCGGGTAGGCGCCGAAATCGGTTGTGCTCGACGGAGCACGGCGCTCGCTCTCTTCACCACCCATGCTCGCGGGCAGGTAGGCGTCCGGGCAACCGGCCTGGTCGGCGAAGCTTCGGATATCGTCGGGCAGCTTTCCACCGAGCTCGTAGATGCGGGGCAGGAGGGCCTCGAAGTGGTTCCTGTCCTCGATGCGTGCATCCTCGATGATCTCTTTCATGCCTTCACCTTCGAGTCCCGTCGCGTTTGCCCGAAGGATCGTGTAGTAGTAAAACGTGGTGAACTCCGCGCCGGCTGCGGCCACCAGCTTCTCGAGCAGCTTCTCGCGGTCTATCCCGGCTTTCTCGACTACTTCCTGTGCAACTCGTCCCATGGTTCGTACCTCCATTGATACGGTGTAGTATTAGAATCAGTCTAAAACTGTAGGTATTACTTGTCAAGACGGCTTTTACAGTGGGGCCCTTTTGCAGTACAATAGTCCCATGAGTCATGCAGACAAGCGCCACGAACGACTTCGCGAACGGCTTCGCGAACGTCGATGGCGTATCACCCCCCAGCGACGCTCCGTCGTGGAGGCACTGTCAGGGCCCAATCTTCATCTTACCGCTGAGGAGATCTTCGCGCGTGCGCGTACAGTGGTGCCGGAGATCTCCCGGGCGACCGTCTACAACACCCTTCGCGAGCTCGTGGAGATGGGTGAGCTCGCCGAGATGCAGATCGGCCCCGGCCCGGCGCTCTACGACCCCAACGCCGTCGTCCATCACCATCACCTCGTGTGCTCGAGCTGCGGCCGCATCTACGACATCCATCCGCTGGGAGTTGAACATCTCGATCTCCGCGAAGAGGACCGCGACGGGTTCGAGCTCCAACGCGCAGAAGTGGTGTTCCACGGTCGCTGTCGTGCATGCAAGGAAAGCGAGGACACATGACCCCCATCATCGACGGCCACAACGATGTCCTCTCCCGCTCCTGGGAGAACCAGAACTTCGACTTCATCGAGGGCAGCGATCCTCGACACCTCACCCTCGACTGGGCGATAGAGGCGGGGATGCGCGGCGGACTGTTTGCGATCTTCATACCGCCGAACAAGGCAGAAGAGGCCAGACCGCGCTCCTTCGGTGGAAAGCTCTCCACGGCGGGCGCCGTGCCCCTCGAACGCGCCCAGCGTATCGCCGCGGCGATGTTCTCCAGACTCCATCGGTACGCCGAGGCCTCGAACGGTCGCTTTCGGATCGCCCGCACCGCGGCGGAGCTCGAGGCCGCCACATCGGGTGATTACCTCGCGGGCCTCTGCCACATGGAGGGAGCCGAGCCCATCGATCGCAACCTCCATGCCCTCGACCTCTATTACCAGGCGGGGCTGCGCTCGCTCGGGATCGTGTGGAGTCGGACCAATCGCTTTGCCACGGGCGTTCCCTTCGGGTTCGACATGACACCGGATATCGGGCCGGGTCTCACCGAGGCCGGGCGAGAGCTCGTACGCCGCTGCAACGACCTCGGCATCCTCATCGATATCTCCCACCTCAACGACAGGGGGTTCCGGGACGTCGTGCGGATTTCCCGCGCGCCGGTGGTCGCCTCCCACTCGAATGCATGGGCACTGTCGAAGAGCACCCGAAACCTCACCGATGAGCAGCTCACCGCCATCCGCGACACCAACGGTCTTGTGGGCCTGAACTTCGGCGTACCGTTTCTCCGGCCCGACGGCGGAACCGACGAGAACACCCCCGTCGAACGGATGCGCGAGCACATCGATTATCTCGTCGAACACCTCGGCATCGACCGCGTTGCCCTCGGCTCCGATTTCGACGGCGTCGCCATACCGAAGGAGATCGGCAGCGTGCGAGGGCTCCCGGCGCTCATCGAGGCGCTGCGCCGTGCCGGCTACTCGGAGGGCGAGGTCGAGAAGATCGCCTACCGGAACTGGCTGCGAGTCCTGCGGGCCACCATCGGGTAGCGGCACCGCGGGGCGCGTGCGTTTTCCCGACCGGATTGCCTCACTTCTTCTTGAGGAATTGCGGGAATGCTCATAGAATGAAGATATGACACCTGACATTCGAACACGATACATGGGCCTGGAGCTCAGCTCACCGGTGGTGGCCTCGAGCTCGGAGCTCACGAACAAGCTGGACAATCTGAAGAAGCTCGAAGAGGCCGGCGCCGGCGCGGTCGTACTGCGGTCTCTCTTCGAAGAGGAAATCATCGCGGAGATGGAGCGCACCGAGACAGCCATGCAGCGGCCCGGTCCCACCTTCCCCGAGATGGCCGAGATGGATGATCTTATCGATCCCGAATCCGGAGTCGCCGACTACCTCGAGCTCATTAGCAAGGCAAAGAAGGAGCTCGGCATTCCCGTGATCGCCTCCATCAACGGCATGAGCGCGCAAAAGTGGACCTACTTCGCGAGCAAGCTCGAGGAACAGGGGGCGGACGCGCTCGAGCTCAACATCTTCCTGCAGCCGTCCGACTTCCAGGCGGCGAGCGCGGCCGAATACGAGAAGATCTACTTCGACATCATCAACATGGTGCTCGACCAGGTGAGCATTCCGGTTTCGGTTAAGGTCAGCTTCTACTTCACGCTGCTTGCCCAGACATTGCAGGCAATCTCGAAGACCGGCATCAAGGGCCTCGTGCTCTTCAACCGTTTCTTCAACCCCGACTACAATGTCGAGGACCTCAAGATCGTCCCGACCAATGTGCTGAGCACTCCTTCGGATCTCGCAACGTCGCTGAAATGGATCGCCATCATGAACGGACGGGTCGACTGCGACCTGGCAGCGTCCACCGGTGTGCACGACGGCGACGGCGTCATCAAGCAACTCCTTGCCGGTGCGAGTGCCGTGCAGGTGGCCTCGACGCTGTACCGAAACGGCCTCGGCGTCGTCTCCGAACTCAACGAGCGGCTCGTCGCCTGGATGCAGGAGAAGGAGTACGAGACACTCGACGACTTCCGCGGCATGTTGAGCCAGCAGAACATCGGCAATCCCGCGGCATACGACCGCGTACAGTTCGTGAAGAACTTTCGCTCGATGAAGTGATCCCAGGCCGGCGGGCCGGCCCGCCCGCCGCCG
>JAWLDL010000143.1:0-6230 GCA_041686675.1 Spirochaetia bacterium
CCATCGACGCGAAGAGGCGCGGATGCCCGATAGCTTCCGCCCGACACAAATATGGTCCGACGTTCTCGCGAAAGAGCGAAATCCACGGCCTCTGAAAGACTGGAGAACGGGGTGTCTCTGCCTCCGTCTTCGGCCGCGCCGTCGTCTGCGGACACGTAGACGATCTCCTGATCGATATAGAGGTCCCACACGCGGGGCGTTCCGCTTCTGTTGCCTGCCTCATCCACGACGTAGGCCTCGAGCTGATAGTGGGCGAGCCGTCCGCGTACCGCGTCGAGCATCACCTGGCCTTCATACGGGCGGAAATCGCCGGCTTCCTCCTGTACCAGTGAAAGCCGATAGCGTATTTCCCCTTCCGGCGCGTCGAGCTCCACAACTCGGCTTCCGGTGTAAAAGTCTCCCGAGCGCGCGTTCACGAGCTCCGGAGGCGGAGGCGGTGTTCGGTCGACCGTGAACGAGAGCTGCACCACTTCGGACGGGCGGGCGTCATCATTGAAGGAACGCGCGCGCACTGTGTAGCGCAGTGTCTCCCCCGGAGAGACATCGAAGGGTAGCGTCTCGGGTAGCTCTTCGGAGAAGCGCGTGGGCATATCCGGCTCATCATCCCCCGTCGCGAGCTCGTAGTGCACCGTCGCATCCGAGGTTCGGTTCCGGAGCACCACCGTGTCCCCGTAGGTCTCGCCCCGACTCACGCCGCCGAGCTGCGGCCGCGGGCTGACGCTGAAGCCGCGCACCTCGAACTGCCGCGTCTCACTGCGATTTCCGACCTCGTCGACCTGCATCGCCTCGACGGTCACACGCGTCTCTCCAGAAGGGAACGAGACTTTGGTCTCCTCGTCGGCGGACCGGAACTCGCCCCCGCGCTCTTCGACGATGCGGAATCCCGTACGGTACCCGGGCCCCGCGCTCCACGCAAGCCGGGCCGACCGCCCGTCCTCGGCGACGCGGATCGACGGTGCCGCCGGTGGCGGCGGAGGGCGACGGTCGATCTCCATCACGAGATTTGCAGTCTCCTGAGACAGATTGCCTGCCGCATCCTCGCTGCGATAGGCCACACGGTAGAGGACCTCGCTGCCGGAACGACCCGAAAGGCGCAGGCCTTCCCCGAGAAGTGGTGACGACGGGCTCACGGGCGCGGGCGGAGCACCGTCCTCGGTGAACTCGTACCGGACCAACCGGTCCGAGGAGGGGCGCAGCACCACCGGACCGTTACTTGCCATGCCGAAAATGGAGGTGCCATCCTCACCGGAGACCACGAGCTCGCCGGCGGCCGGCGCGCTGCGGTCGACCACGGCGCGAATCGGCTCTTCGAGGGAACGGGTATTGCCGGCATGATCGGTTACGCGGAGGTCCATCTCGTAGAGCGTCTCGCGACCGTCCTGGCCGGCCAGCAGAATCGGCTCGCTGTAGCGAAAACTGGATTCCGTCGGCTGTTCTCCGCCGACGGTCTCACGCAGCACAACGGTAATCTCGTCTACCTCGGGATCCGCGGGTTGCAGCTCGAGTCGCCGCGGACCTGGATAGCTTCCCCCGGCTTCGATGCCGGAGATCGCCGGAAGCTCCGGCGCACGCCGGTCGATGGCAAAGCGGATCTCTCTCTCGCGCCCGGTGACCTCAGAGCCTGCGAAGCGCGGAACCACTTTGAGGTGAACCGGGACCTCCGCACCCTCGGTTGCGGAAAATGCGACCCCGTCTCCGGGTACCGTCGCATCCTCCGGCGTCGGATCAGGCGGCTCGCTCCCGTCGGTGGTTGCGGTGTAATGCAGGATGAGATCCTCAGCCACACCGGAGACCTGAAAGCGGACTTCGGGCTCGGCGTAGTGCTCGCCGTCGATGACCGACATTGCGGCCGGGACGCGCGGAATACGACGGTCGACCTCCTCGAGAACCGTCACCGCACGGCTTCTGTTTCCGGCTCCGTCCCGGGCATAGGCGGTGAGCTCATAGCGCACCTTCTCGCCCGCACGCCCACCGAGACGAAGGGGTCCTTCGTAGGGAGCGTAGGCCGGCGGCCCACCGTCCTGTGTCGCACCGTCCTTGAGGGCGTAGTACAGCATCCCGTCACCCGCGAGTCGGGCCACGTTGCGATCGATCGTAATGCGTGGCGGTTGTGGCGGCCGGGCGTCCAGGTCGACCCGGTACACCGGGCTGGTTGCCGACATGTTTCCCTCATCGTCCCGGGCCCGCAGGCGAATGAACGCGCGGCCCTCGATGCCATGGGGAAGCGCCAGGACGGGTGACGCCGTTTCCAGGCGTGGCGAAAACGCGTCGGGCTCGGCAGGCTCGGAGTCAAAGGCGATCTCATAGAGGACGGTGCTCTGCGCGTCCGCACGCACCGAAAGTGGAACCGACGCCGCGGGCCCATCCTCAGGCAACTCCAGCGAGGGCGTCGCCGGCGAACTGGTGTCGAAGGTGCGACGCGCAGTAGCGGGCTCGCTCACACGGGCGTCACCGTAGGCGGAGACCGCCGTCACTTCGATCTCTCCGGATTCGCGTCCGGCCGGCAGGGTCACCTCGAGAGGGCCGTCGTAGCTTCCCTCAGAGACGCTGTCGCCGTCGATGTGCAACTCGTATTCAACCGCCGCGCCCCGGCTTCCTGTCATGCTCACCAGTGCATCCCGTCCGTCGACGTCAATGGTGACATCCGGTGGCGTGGGCACCCGGCCGTCGAGGAGAAAGAAGTATCTGAATGATGCACTCTCTTCATGCCGATCGACCGGGCCGTCGATACGGACTTCGGCCCCCCGACGGCTTCCCCGTTGAACCGTCAGCGGTATCGGCCGGGAGAACAGGGACTCGGGCTCGGTATCCGATCGCCGGTACCGGTACACCCCGTCCGAGGGCGGCGCCAGCTCGAAAGACTCGGTGCGCACCCCCTGTTCCACCTCGAGCAGTTGCCGCGAGCCCGCGCTGAACTCGAGGCTCTCGCTGTAGACCTCTCCATCCTCAGTGACCCCGCGCACCCGAAGCTGCGCAGTCCCGTCGGTTTCGAGGAGCACCGGGCCCTCATAGCGGGTTCCGCCCCGGGCTGGGTCACTGCCGTCGGTTGTGTAGCGAATCTCCGGGAACCCGGCCTCCTCGACGTAGAGCAGTTGCGGGTTCGCCCACGCTCCTGTAACGGGACTGCCGATTCTGATCCCGCGCGGCGGCTCCGCGGACACCCGGTCGACCACGATTCTGCGCGAGGAAACAGGGCCTGCGGGACCGTCGCCGAACCGCAGAAATGCCTCGACCAGGTATTCCACGCGTGCACCGGCCTCGCCGGCGAGACGGATGTCGGATCCGTCCCACTCCGTAAACCCGGGGCCCTCGACGGCATAGTGCACGGTGGCGCCCTCGGGCGCTGAAAAACCGATATCCACCGGCTCGCGATAGAATCCGGAGAGCTCCGATATGTGCGGCGCAGGCGGAAGGCGACGGTCTATGGTGTAGCGCGCGTCTTCCTCGCGCAGCACCTCATCGCCCTCGATGAGCCGGGCCGTCACCCGATAGGTGCGCTCCTCCCCCGGGAGCGCGCTGAGGTGCAGGGGACCCTGATAACCGACAAAGTCGGAGGCGCTTACGCCGGCGCCTGGGCCCGAGACACGGTATTCGAGCCGGCGCGGGCGGGTCGCCGAGGGACCCCGCGCCGCCGGCGAAGATTCGCCGGCCGGCCCCCGAAGAGAAAGCAGTACGTTCTTCTCGTAACGCCCGGCGGGCGGGTCGAAGAGAGCAACATCCGAACCGCCGGGGTCGCCACGCCCCGAGGAGTCGCCGCCGGGGGCCGAATCGCTCTGAGCGAAGGAAACGATACTCAGGCATGCAAACAATACGGGGACGAGCAGAAGGCGCTTCATCGTATCTCTTTGAGAATCTCCACTACTTCCTTATCGGCAGCGTAATTGACCTCTATCTCGTTTTCGGTGAGTCCGACGAGCTCGTGGCTGAGGTAATGCACCCAGCTGTCGTCCTCGGGCCGCGCTACTTCGTGTTTGCGGCAGTAGTAGTCGGGATGAATCGGCAGCCGTTCGTCGCTGAAGGTTCGAATCTTGTAGTCGTGAACCGCGATCTTTATGTCCTCCCGGGGAATACCCTTCTGGAGGATGATGTTGACGAGGTGGTTGATGGTGCGCCCGGAGTCGAAGATATCGTCGACGAGAAGGACCTTGTCACCACTGCGCAGGTAGTGGGGATCATAGGTCCAGCCGTCCACCATCACCTGGTCGCGCTCGTGGATGTCCGAGTACGAGCGCGCAACTACGGCGGCGTAGAACACGGGCCTGCCGGTCCGCCTGACGAACTTGAAATACTCGCTTATCACATTCCCGAGGTACGCGCCGCCGCGAAGGCTCACGTAGATCACATCCGGTACGAACCCTTCCTGATGAATGCGGTGCGCCAGCTTCAGCGCGTTGTTCCGCACCATATCATAGGGAATGAACTCCTTCTTGACTTCGGCCATGAAACCTCACTCTTGTTCCTGCATCATCGAACGATGGAGACGGTGTTTTCCTCACCCTCACGCTCGTAGGTAAACTCGACCTCGTCGACCGTATCATCGTTCAGTTCTCGATAGAAATCCATGACCGAGCGCACGCGGGAACCGTTCATCCTCGTGATGATGTCACCACGGCGGAAACCGGCAGCCGCCGCCGGGGTCCGGCTTTCCACGTTGATAAGGAGCACTCCGGACGTGGAGCTCTCTATGTCCGCCTGAGAGCGCAGCTCATCGGTAAGCGGCAGCACGCTCATGCCGGGCCATGCCCGCGGGCTCTGCTGCGCAATGGTTTCCTCGTCGGCTCTGCGCCCGATCGTGACCTCGATGGTCTGTCGCTCTCCGAGCCGAATGAGGTCGAACTCCACGACTTCCCCCGCGACGAGATCTCCGACCCGCAGTATGAAGTCGTCGGCGTTCTCTACGGGCGTTCCGTTAATCGCTTTCATGAAGTCACCGGGCTGTATGCCCCCTTCATCGGCGGGAGAATCCTCGAAGACGTGGAAGACGAACGCCCCGTCCTGACCCTCGATGCCCATGTCCTCTGCGAGCACCGCAGAGGGGTTACGGATACTCACCCCCAGCCAGCCGTACTGTACCTCGCCGGACTCGATGAAGTCGGAAATCACGGTCTTCGCGTTGTTGATGGGGATGGAGAATCCCAGACCTATGCTTCCGCCCGTCTGGGAGGTAATCCAGGTATTGATACCGACCACCTCGCCGCGCAGATTCACCAGCGCACCACCGGAGTTCCCCTGGTTTATGGCGGCATCGGTCTGGATGAAGTCGCTGATATTGCCCTGGGGGCCGCCGCGGCGCCCGACCGCGCTCACGATGCCGGCGGTTACCGTTGACTGCAGGCCGAAGGGACTGCCGACAGCCAGCACCCAGTCGCCAACGGCAAGGGCGTCGGAATCGCCGAGGCGTACTATCGGGATATCTTCATCCCACTCGAAGGCAACCATGGCCAGGTCTTTGCGCGGGTCGCTTCCGATGAGCTCCGCGTCGACCTCGCGGCGGTCGTCGAGACTGACCTGGATGTTATCGCCGTTGGCGACCACATGATCGTTGGTCAGCACGTAGTACGTGTTTCCGTCTCGCTCCACGATGACCCCTGAGCCGAGGCCGCGCGGCCGACGCGGCTGATCACCGTCCGGCTCTCCGAAGAAAAACTCGAACCAGGGGAAGTTGCCCGGGTCCTCCCCGTCTCCGCCTTCGGCGACGGTGATCTTTACGACGCTCGGCAGCACCGCAGTAGCCACCTGGCGGAACGATCCCTGGAGCGAAGACACGTTGATCTCCGGAGTGGTACCCGGCTCCTGGGCGTAGGCGCTGTCGCCGGGCTCCAGTCGCGTCGAGCACGAAAACACCAGCACCGAGAGCGCGAACCCTACGATGATGCCGACCATCACCAGATTCGCGAGGAAAAACTTGCGTGAATAGAGCGCCTTGCCCCTAGCCATATTGCCTCCAATTGCGCGTCGCGTGCGCAGTATAGCGTGCCGTCCGTCGCTTGTTACACCCCGTCGTTACACCCGACCCCTACACGCCGCCGCCGTTGCGGCTCGTGAGGATCTCGGTGCGGTCGCTGTGGATCGCGATGGTGTGCTCGAAGTGGGCCGAGATCGACCCGTCGATCGTCACGACCGTCCAGTCATCGTCGAGTACGTCGATATCATCTCCCCCAAGGTTGATCATTGGCTCGATGGCGATCACCATCCCGGGTTTGAGGCGTGGATTGGGTCCGGAACCCACG
>JAWLDL010000144.1:0-6180 GCA_041686675.1 Spirochaetia bacterium
CGCCGGCGTGGGGCGCAGCGCCGGCGTGGGGCGCAGCGCCGGCTGCTCCCCGGCGCCCGGCCTCCGCGCCGGCGTTCACCATCATCCTCGTGCTCCTCTGCCTCGCCGTGAGCGTAACCGCCCAGGAGAGCGAGACACTCATGGCATCCGCGGTGTCGCCCGAGGAGCGCTACACCACCCTCACCCGCTACAACCTCAGCCGCCATCAGGACGGCCGCTACCAGGGCCACGTCTACCGCGAGGTTCGCGGGACACTCCGGCGCGCGGCCGGCGGCGGCCGCGGCACCGGCGCCGGCGAACGGGCCGGCACCGCCACCGAGGAGAGCGCCGGCACCCCGGGTGTCGCCGGCGGCATCCCCTACACCGGCGAGTTCTACGTCTTCGAGCAGACACGCCGCGACACACGGAATGTCGCGCGGCGCGTAAACCGCTCGGTGCCGGTGAGCCTCGAGATACTCTCCGACGGCTCGATGCGGGTGCCCGACGATCAGCCATTCCCCCTGCGCCGCGGCTTTCCCCGGATTCCCACGGACTCAGTTGAGGTTGGTGAGACCTGGGAGGCGCCGGGAGAGCTGGTGGTCGATCCGAACTGGACGGGCGAGTACACGCGCATCGCCATCCACGCCGCCTACCGATACGACGGACGCGAGGAGTATCAGGGGCGGGAGGTTCACCGCATCACCGCACAGTATGCGATGCGCTACCGGCAGGGCGACGACCCCGCCGGCGACCCCGAGCTCGCGCAGGTTTCGGGGACTCACATCTCCACTATCCTCATTGGCGCAGACACGCTTACCCCGGTGCTCATCCGCGACCAGATCGAGGAGCAGTATCGCTACAGGGATGGCCGGAGCATCGGCTTCCGGGGCTTCGCCCTCACCTTCTACAGCACGCCCGTCGCGCTCGATCGACCCGGGCTCGTGGAGCAGATCGAGCGGCGCCTCGAGGAGCGCGAGGTCGAGGACATCGAGGTCACCGAGGATGATGAGGGCGTACGCCTCTCGCTTCGCGATATCCGCTTTGTGGCCAACGAGGCAACCATCCTTCCCGGGGAGCGTGGCCGACTCGACGCCCTTGCAGAGACCCTTGCCGCGGTGCCCGACCGCAGCTTCCTCGTGGTCGGCCATACCGCAGACATCGGGCTGCCGGAGGCGCAGCAGGAGCTCTCCGTACGCCGTGCACGCACCGTGGTCGAGGAGCTCACCCGCCGCGGGATCGAGGCCGACCGGCTCATCTTCGAGGGACGCGGCGGCACCGAGCCGGTGGCATCAAACGACACCGAGGCCGGGCGGGCACAGAACCGCCGGGTGGAGATTACGGTCCTGGAGTAAGCGGGCAGCGGTGGCGCGCTCCGCGCCGGGGCCGGCCGAGGCTCAGGCGAGGAGCTTCACCCGGGTGAGCACGTAGTCGAGCGTGTCGGACTGGATCTCTACGCGAAAGTAGTCCGTGTCGCCGAGTCGGGTGGCGTTGTACGAGCTGTACTTCAGATACTTCTGACTGCGGCGGCGGTCGAACCAGTGCGCAAGGGCGATGTGCCCCGCGCCGTCTATCTCGAGCACGGTCATGCCCCGCTTTCCGACCACGCAGCCGGAATTGAACAGCGTAGGAACCACGAGATTCTCATTGTAGAGGCTCTCACGGTCGTTTCGGTCTCCATCGTGCTCCTGAATCCTCAGAAGCTCGTCCTTGTAGGACTCGATAGCCGCCTCGATCCGTCGGCGTTTCTTGTCCCCGGATTTGGGGTACTTGCGTATGAGGCGCTCGATCTCGAACTTCAGGGAGTCGGATTTCGACATCGACTCGAACAGCGGGCGGTGGGTGTGGCCGATGACCGCAAGAATTTTGCGGGCGGCCGCGAAGGCGTACACCCGGCGCTCGGTGCGAAACTGCTTCTCCCTTTTCTGCGAAACCCCGCGGCTGTAGAGGCGAAGCGGCGTGGCGATGTAGCGGAGCACGAAACCGATGAGGCGACCGTGGCGCAGGATGCGGGGAGAGGTCTGGTGACCGTGGAAGATGAAGATGTCGTTGTCGTGATAGTCGAGCCGCAGGGCCTCCTCGAGATCGAAGTCCGCAGGGGTATTGGCGGCGAGCTCGAGATCATGGTTCCCCACCAGGCGATGAAGCCCCGTCTGCTCCTGAAAGCGGGAGAACAGGTCATAGACGTGTTCCCACCGGCGACGGATCACATCGAGGCTATAGCGCTGCAGCTCCTCGATGTCGCCGTTTAGCACCAGCTGGAAACCTCCCCCGAGATAGTGCTCACGCATCACCGTGGAGAAGAGCTCGGCGTTTCTCCTGAAACCGTCAGACCGTCCACCGTCTCCCATGTGGAGGTCGCTGACGATGACGTACCGATCACGGGTCTTCAGCCGCGTCTTGGGGGTGCGCTCATAGAGCTCGCTCAGGTTCTTCTCGCACATCTCGTCGGCAGTCATGGATATCTCCGTGGTGCACCTTTGCCGTTAGTTTTTCGTTAGGAATGCAGCACTACATCCTGTTTCCGCGAAACAGCCGCCGTTCGAGGCTGCGGCGCACAACCCGGGCGGCGTTGCGCCCGGGGGCACCGAAGATGCCGCCGCCGGGGTGCATGCCGCCGTTGGACAGAAAGAGCCCCTTGAGCGGCGTCTCGTAGCGAGCCAGCTCGGGGATAGGCCGAAACATGAACATCTGGTCGATGAGCATCTCCACATGCATGACGTTTGCCCGCGGCATATTGTGGAGCTCGGAGATGGTTTCCGGCGTCTGGATGAAGGTATCGCGCACCTTGTTGCTGGTCCCCGGCGCGAAGCGGTCAACCACACCGAGAAGCTTCTTCGCCTCCCGCTCGGCAATGTCTTCCCAGTTGCCCCCATCTCGCAGCCTGTAGGGATAGTACTGCCCCCATACGAAGAGAAGCGCCTTCCCCTCGGGCGTGAGCGTCGGATCGACCTCGGAGAAGGTCATCCCGATGGCGGCGGGGTTCTCCGAGGGCAGCCCTTTGAGGTAGTCGGCGTAGGAGTCGTCGAGATACTGCGTGGATGGACAGAGAAGCTGCAGCCCCTGGCGCACTTTTTCACTTGTCGTTCCCGAGACCTGATACTCCGGGGGTGAATCAAGGGCGCTTCTGAGCACCATGCCGAAACCGTTTCCGACCTGAATCTGCTCGATGCGGCGGCGCAGATCGGGCGGGGTCCACTGGTTGAGCAGCTCGAGAAAGGTCACCCAGACGTGGGCTGCAGAAACCACTCGCTTCGCGGTGAAACGCGAGCCGTCTTCGGTCTCCACACCGACCGCGCGATCTCCCTCGGTCAGTATGCGGGTGACGGGCATATTGGTCCTGATCTCACCACCGTGGTCCTCGATGTAGGCTTTCAGCGCCTGGGTCAGCATCCCCGACCCGCCTCGTGGCCGGGCAGGTCCCGCGAGGTGAATCATCGAGTGCCAGCCCACGAACTCCGCCGACATGGCATCGATAGGCGGCGGGCCGCTCTGGGCGCCCCACCACGAGAGTGCGGCACGCAGCTTGTCGCTCTCGAACATGTCACGCACGAGACGCCCGTAGCTGTGCATGAGCTTGCGCATGAGGTCTTTTCTGTCCTGTTTGCTCGCGTGGAGGCGCTTGAGAAACAGACTCTTTGCCATGTTGGCGGGCGTGGGCTCCTGCAGGAAGAGCTCGAAGACGGCCCTGTTCAGCGGCTGCCACTTGCGGACGAAGTCCCGGTAGGCCTCCGCATCGCGCTCGCTGATCCGGGCGATGCTCTCGGCGGTCGCGTCGAGGTCCTCGTGGAAATGTATGACGCTGCCGTCGTCGAAGGGGGCGCTCATGAACGGATCGAGGGGGATGTACTCGAGGCCGTATTTCTCGAGCTCGAGCTCCTCAACGATCGGCGTGTGATGGATCATGAAGTGAAGGGATCCGCCGACGTCCATCTTGAACCCGCCGAACATATCGCGGGTACACACCGCACCCCCGACGTCCTCCCGCCGCTCGAGCATGAGGACCTTGTGTCCCCATTTTGCCAGGTAGGCGGCCGTGACCATTGCGTTGTGCCCTGTGCCTGCGAATACAACATCTGCGTCCATCAGAAGCATCCCCTTTGCCGGCGTGCCGTACCATCGATATCTTTGGGCCGATGCCAAAGGTAATAATTGCAGGCGGCGGCGTACACGGTACGTTCCTGTCCCACGCGCTCACTCGGACGGGCGCACTCGATAGAGACGATATTACCGTGCTCGACCCCCATCCGGAACCCCTCGACATCTGGCGGCGCCAGACGCGGGCGACCGGGATGCACTATCTGCGCTCGCCGAGCAGTCACAACCTCGACCTCGATTTCCGGGCGCTGCGGGAGTTCGCGCGGCGTCGCGAGGCGGATCCCACGGCGGTGACCGCGGTCCCGGCCGCGGGCGCTGCCGAGGGCGGCGAGCCGGCGCCGGCGCCGCTCTTCATCCCGCCCTACGCCCGCCCCGCCCTCGAGCTCTTCAACGCGCATGCCCTCGAGGTAATCGAGGAGGCGGGGCTCACCGGCTTCAGACGACGCGCGCGTCTGCTCGATGTGGAGCCCCGCGCCGACGGCGTGCGCGTCAGAACCGACGTCGGCGAGGACGAGGCCGACTTTCTCATCCTCGCCGTCGGGCGAACGGAGATGCCCTTCCGGCCGGCGTGGGCACAGGGGCTCTCGGCCGGCGGTGCTGGAGCGGGGGCCCGCCCCGGCTCGGAGCCGGGCTTCGAGCCGCCTGTCGTGCATGTGTTCGACCCGGATTTCGACCCCGCGCGCCTCGAGCAGGCTGCGGCCCCTGTCGTCATCGGCGGCGGGGTGACGGCCGCCCAGGTGGCCTGCCATGCGGCACGGCGCAGCGGGCGCCGGGTGGTGCTCCTCACCCGGGGTCCGTTGCGCGTGGGGCAGTTCGACTCCGAACCCTGCTTCATCGGGCCACGCTGCCTCACCGGCTTTCTCGCGGAGCCGACACCGGCTGCCCGGCGCAGATACATCGAGGAAGCCCGGTATCCGGGGACCATGCCCTGGGACGTGGAACAGACCCTCTTCGGCGAGGAGCGGGTGGCGATTCTCGAGCACGAGGTAGCCGGGATCGAGCCTGCCGGCGCCCCGGATACAACAGGGGGGAGGCTCAGGATTCACCTGCGGGATGAGGCGCAACCGGTGGAAAGCGATCTCCTCGTGCTCGCGACAGGATTCGAACGGCGGCTGCCGCTTTCAGGCATCATCGCAGACCTCGCCCGCCGTCACGGACTTTCCACCGGCCCCTACGGCTCACCCGTGCCCGACCGGTACCTGAGGTGGCATCCGCGTGTGCTCGTCACAGGAGCCCTCGGCGAGCTCGAGATCGGTCCGGCGGCGCCGAACATCATCGGGGCTCATCTTGCCGCACGCCGCCTCGTGCCCTTCTTTCGCGGCGACCTCGACAGCGCGGCAGACGCCACCCGCGATATCGCCTGGACGGCCCTCACACATTATCTGGAGGATTGACTATACCGCCTCGAGGTCCTCGACCTGGGCCTGATACTCGAGAATGCTGGTGCGGATACTCGCAAACACGAGCGGAAAGACGACGTTATAGAAGTAGGCCCTGTCGAGCATGTACTTCTTGCGGTTCTCGTATTCGTGAACGATGCGCTCGTTCTCAGCGGTCATGAACTGTTCGTAGGACTGAAACGGAACAACGCCCTGTCCACCGGCGTCAAAGGTCTTCACGTTGTCCTGGTAGCGTCCGAGCCCCTGGAAGAGCGTGTAGAGGTCGTATTCCCGGTCCACGAACTCCGCGATTGCCTCTGCCGCGCCGAGCTTCTTCTTCAGCACGTCGTGCTTGCGGGGGAAGATCAGGGCGAAGAGATAGTCTTTGCGGAGCTGAATGTCTTTCGCAACGAGCCCGTCCTCGATGGCGGCGGTGACAAAGCGATTTCCCCGGTAGTACTTCATCAGATCGATGATCTTGTCGGCTCCGCTCTCACCCTTCTCGAGCAGCAACTGCACCTGCCCGAGAATGGACTCCGGCAGCCCCGGCGAGACCTGCACACTGTAGGTGTCGAAGCGGGCCTGGTTCTTGTCCTGCAGCAGCACATTTGAGAAGCGGAATACCTCGCTCTTTTCGATGCTGCGGTAGTAGCCTGAGTACGCCTCCGCCTCGCGGCGGAATCGCAGATAGTATTCGTCGGCAACGCGGGTGTCTTCGAGCACCTCG
>JAWLDL010000145.1:0-6144 GCA_041686675.1 Spirochaetia bacterium
GTGATGGCCTCGGTCAGGCTTCGATAGAGTGACGGAACCGTCTCCTGCGTCAGATCGCCGGTCAGCTCGATGGTGGTTCCGTCCGCACTCAGACTCAGAGCTGCCATGATTACTCGAGCTCGTCAGGGGCCTTGGCGAGAAACGCGACGACTTCCTCGGAGAGAATGCGGGAGACCGCCTCGACGAAGCTGCGCGGTTCCTCGTCGGCCAGTTCCTCTCGTCGTTCGAAACGGCGGCCGACTACGGTGCTGCCGCTTCGGAGATCGAGCAGCGTGAGCTCTCCGGCAACCTCGCCCTCGGACATCCGGCTGCAACAGTAGTGTGTAAGCGCGTCGATGCGGATCACCACCTCGTAGCTGCCGGCCGCACGTCGCCCCGTGCTGACGCTGCCGAAACGCGGGCTGCGCTCCACGCCTTCGCGCACCAGGTTCGCCACCGCAGTCGCGGGCGAAACAGCCCAGAGATCACCGTTTCGGTAGCGCACGAGCGGCCCGTCGAGACGCTGCAGAAGCTGGCGTCGGTCGAACATCGGCGCCACTTCGGCATCCTGTATGATTACCGCCGGTCCCTGCCCCTCTACCGCCGCGGCTCCGGTGTCATCCGCAGCGCCCCGCTCAGGCGGCGCGCCGGGAACCGAGCCGTCGAACTCGAGCACATAGTAATTGGTCGGCTCCATCGGCTGCGACAGACACCCTGACAGCAGCAGTGCGGACGTGAGAACCAGCAGAGCGGACAGTACGATTCGCAGCTTCATTGTCGGCTCCATAGTGCTACCGCGTCATGCATCGACCCCGGCATGCCCCTATCGTATCAGCCTCGAGGGGTCTTCACTGATAGTGATGGCGAAGTTATTGAGGTACTCGAGGGTCTCTTCGAGGAGAGCCAGGGAATCGAGAAGCCCGTCCTCTCCAGCCACGAGAACCGACTCGATGTTGCGGATGCTGTCCTCCGTCTGTGCGACGGTGCGGTTGAGGTTCTCGAGGACACCGCGCAGGTCGTTCCCACCTGTATTGTCGGTAAGCTGCGCGACGGCGACGTTCAACTGCGCAGCCGTTGCCGACATGGTCTCGGCGGCGGTCTGAATCTCGACTACGGTCTGTGACAGCGGCTCGCGGGTCTCGGCCACGAAGCCGTCTACGTTCCGCATGATGCGGCTGATGCGCCCCCGGTTCTCCCGTAGTATCCCGGAGATATCGCGCAGGGCCGACTCCACCTCCGCGCGATTTTCTTCACGCAGAAGCTCCGAGAGGCGAACGACCACGAACTCGAGCTCGTTCGCGATGTTGGTCGCAGGCCCGGTCAATCTGTCGATCGTGGAGGGTTCGGCGGGAATACTCGAACGGGGCTCGAGCTCAGCGGCATCTGCGGTCGCGCCGAAGAGCTCGATTTCTCGAAGCCCGGTGATGCCGACCGGCACGAGCCGCGCCTTCACATCCTCGCGCAGGGGCACATCATCCCGGATGGAAACCTGCACGACGACGTGGTCGAGCGACTCGCCGCCGAACTCGACCTCTTCCACCGAGCCCACCCCGATGCCGTTGTACCTCACGGTGCTGCCGATCTCCACGCCGTTCACCGAGATATCACGGAAATCAATGAAGTAGACAGAGCGACTCTCGAAGGCCGTCTGTCCGGCGATGAGCGCGACAAATCCTGCGATTGCCAGGAATCCCAGCGCCAGAAAGAGAACCACCCGTATGTTCTCCGCTCGAGTAGCCACGTTACGGCTGTAGCAGACTTCTACCGCGTTTCCAACTGTTTGCCCCGACGACGTATGCGAACGTGATACCCATAGGGCCGCCCGCCTCCGAGGTAGATGGTGACGGGGTGATAGTATCCGTCAAGAAACCGTCGTCCGGTGGGCAGCGGAACGCCTGCGTGGCGCGGCGCCACCAGACTCCGCTGCGCGAGGATCCGTGACGCCGCGGCGGTGTAACCGGGTTGCTCCGCCCCAATCACCAGCGTCAGCCGATCCGTCAGCTTCCGGTAGCGTGCGTCCGTAGGTCGGTCTCCGGGGACCGCCCCTTCTTTCCACCACCTGCGCGCGTAGGATTTGAAGGCGGCTCTGGGAATGGCCGGGGGAGGCGTATAGCTCCGGCCACCGTAGAAGAAGCCCTCGTAGTCGAACTGCGCCCGGCGGTTCTCCGCAAGCCGGTGCTTCATCTCCCCGCTCGCCACCCGAATCAACGCCTCGCGCCAGGACGCAACGGCCCCGGCCACGTCCTCGACGCCGTGATAATGAAGATGATCCCAGCCCACGGGATCACGAACATGTGCACCGGCGCCTGCCGGGGGCGAGACAGAGGGCGAGGCCGGCGGCGAAAGCCGATAGCGGACGTGAACGTGGTCGAGCCCCCGCGGACCGACAGAGTCTATGTATCCCTTGCGCTTGATATGGGTAATGTCGCCAGCGAGGCCCGGGAGCACCGATCGGCCCACAAAGCCACCGTAGCGCTTGGCCTTCGCCTCGCCCCAGCGCTCGATGGTCTCCGCATCCACCCCCGGCACGCCGGTCCGCTGAGGGGTCTCCGGCCGTGGGCCGTCGCGCAGTGGGCCCGGTTGCAGGCCTGCGCAACCGGAAAGCAGCGCCGCGGCCGCACCGAGAACCGTCACAATCACGGCGACCCCTCGGCGTCCCCGACCGCGGCGCCGGCGCCGGCCCCAGGCCCGGCTCCGGCTCCAGGCCCGGCTCCGGCTCACGATCCCGATGCGAGAGCCGCGCGAACCTCCGCAACGAACTCGCCGATCGGCCGCCGCACGCTGAGGTCGGCCTCCCCGTCGAGCGGCGTCTCCGACAGAGTGACGATGAGGAGCGCCGCTCCGTTTCGTTTGGCCACCTCGGGAATAGCAGCGGCCGGATACACCACGAGGGTGGAGCCGAAGACCACCATGCAGTCGCAGCCCCGGGCGAGCTCCTCGCCGCGCTCGATGGTTCGCTGATCCAACTGCTGGCCGAAGGAGATGGTATCCGGCTTGAGAAGCCCGCCGCACTCCGGGCAGCGCGGCCCTTCCCCGTCGAGGTCGAGCGTCCGGAACACCTCATCGGAGTCGACTCGATAGGAGCACGACAGGCATGTGGTTTCGAGCGTATTGCCGTGCAGATTCACGATGCGCTCGGGCGGGAGCCCGCTCTTCTCGTGCAGGCCGTCAATGTTCTGCGTGACCACGCCGAGGAGGCTCCCGCCGCGATGCAGATCGACGAAGAACTCATGCCCGGGGTTGGGACGGGCGTCACGTATGGCCGGCCAGACCTCAGCCTTGCGTTCCCAGTACAGCCGACGCTTGCCGGGGTCGTTCAGGAACTCGTCGAAGTACACCGGCTGAAAGCGATTCCAGATTCCGCCCTTGCCCCGATAATCGGGGATCCCGGACTCGGTGCTGATGCCGGCCCCCGTAAAGCCGACAACGCGCTCGGAGCGTGAGACGATATCGACGAAACGATCAGTTTCCGCATTCATTGTCTTCAACTCCCGCGAACATATGCTATCATAGCGCAGACTCCACATCCACCGGAGGAAACATGCTCATTGTGCTGCTGAGTGACTTCGGCGTGTCGGACTCCTACGTCGGCGTCATGAAGGGTGTAATGTCCGGCCTCGCGCCGAACATTCATCAAGTGGACCTCACTCACGAGGTGCCGGCATTCGATGTCCTTGCCGGCTCGTACCTGCTGTATTCGGCCTGGAACTATTTCCCCAAGGGCAGCGTGTTTCTGGCTGTCGTCGATCCGGGTGTCGGTACCGCGCGCCGGGAGCTGGTCGCCTCGAGCGGGGGCAAGGTGCTCATCGCACCGGACAACGGGATCGTCTCCCTTCTCAAACGCATGAACCCGGATACCCGCTGCTTTCGCGCGCGGCAGGACCTGCTTGAGCAGATTCGGCTCGAGAAACCGGCATGGGCCAACACCTTCGACGGCCGCGATGTGTTCTCCCCCCTTGCCGCGCTTGCCGGGGCTGAGGGCCTCGTGCGGGTCCGCGGGGCCGAGGTGAAGGATCCGGTTCTCATCGACGACGTACGGTCGGCCGCGGACACCTCCAGCGCGTCGCTCAGCGGCAAGATCATGCACATCGACCACTTCGGGAACTGCATCACCTCGATCCACTACCAGGACGCCCGTGCACTTTACGGCGGCGACGGTCCCGAGGATGCGACCTCGCGTGTTCGCCTCGGGAACGGACTGGAAGTCGCCGGCATTCGCTCGACCTACTCAGATGTCGAGCCGGGGCAGGCGGTGGCTTACTGGGGAAGCGTCGGTTTCCTTGAAATCGCCGTACGAAACGGCCACGCGGGTTCCACCCTCGGCATCAACCGTGGTGACGCGGTGACCGTCAGTCCGTGACCGGACCTGGGGTAAAGGTCTTGGTACGCAGCGCACCGAGGTAATGGTCGGCAAGGAAGCCCAGCGGTTTTGCAGCGATCTCGAACTTCTGCGAAAGCTCGGCCAGTACCGCACGTGCTTCCTCGGCTGCGGGATCCGGAAGGCGGGCGGCTTCCCTGTAAAAGTACTTCCCGCACTCGTGGTAGTCCTCCATGCGCTTCTTCTCGCGGTTTCGCACCAGGCGTCGAGTGTTTCCCTCCCCGGCCACCGTCGGCAACAGGTACTCGGGGAAAATGCTCACCGTGAACAGGCACAGATCGGCAATTCGCTTGTAGACGGCGTACCGCCGCGCCTCGTCGGCGACCTCACCGAAGCGAATGAGGCTCTCCACGTCAAAATCGCTGAAGGAGTACCGGCGCCAGATTCCGGGCCTCACCGGAATGGTCACGGAGAAGGAACGGACCTTCACGAAAGACGCCAGCATCCTCGAGAGGTATACCAGGACGGGCTTCTGCGCCAGCAACCCGAGGATAAGCTTCGTGTCGAAGATCACCATCATGCGGTTCGTGCTCTTCTCGAAGGTGAACGGGCGCGTCCGCAGATCCTCCCGGGCACGGATCAGCAGTACCGCAAAGAGGAGTCGCGGTGTGAGGTCGAGGATTGGCTCGGGGTTTTCGAGAAGATGATCGGCGAGCGCGGGGTCGGCAACCATACCGTCGACGATATCCTCGTCGTCGCGGAGCATGGCAACAACGCGATCAGCATCGGCCCGCTGCGGCATGAAGAAACCCGCCAGGAATCGGAGATCCTTCTCGTCGAACTCCCACCGAGGCTGCATGTCATACCCTCCGTACTCAATATGATCACGTGGCTCCCGGTTCGCCAACTCTCGCAGAGGTTTCTGATGCGAACAATCATCCACTGTTGACAGGACGAGGGGGCCGGTCCTACAATATAGATAAATCCGTGGACATACTTGCGTAATCCGCAAATCCACTCCAAGAGGAGACTATTATGAAGACCAAGATCGATGCAGATCTGTGTACCGCGTGTGAGCTGTGCACCAGCACGGTGCCCGAGGTGTTCCAGATGGGCGATGAGGTTGCCGAGGTGATCGTTGACGAGGTTCCCGCGAATCTCGAAGACGCGGTGAAGGAAGCGGCCGAAGACTGCCCCGTGGAAGCCATCACCATCGAGTAGCGTTCGCCACGATTGCAGCAACGCATACCGGGACGGTCCACGAGGCCGTCCCTTTTTTGTATCTTATGCCGATGCATGTCATAGAAGACGCGTCCCGGATGGACGATATCCTCTCGACAGAGGGAATGAAGTTGCTCTATCTTTCGCGACCCGACTGCGGGGTGTGCACCGCGCTGAAACCAAGGGTCGCAGCGATGCTCGAGGATTTTCCCCGGATTGAGGCCTACGACATAGACCTCGACAGATTCCCCATTCTCGCGGGCCGCTTCGAAGTCTTCACGATTCCGGCCGTGCTCGTCTACGCGGACGGCCGGGAGTTCATCCGAGAAGCTCGCTATTTCAGCGTCGATGAGCTCGCCGGTCGTATCGACCGCTACTACGAGCTCATGTACTCACCCGCGTAGCGGGCGCGGCCGCAGTCCGGGGCGCGGCCCGGCACCGGGCCACCGCTCAGAGGCTTCCCTTGTAGATCCCCCCGTCCACGAGCAGCGACACGCCGGTGATGTAGCCGGCAGCCGGCGAGGAGAGGAAGACAGCGGCACGGGCGAACTCCTGCGGCTCTCCCATGCGCCGGAGGGGCACACCGGCGGTCAGCTGTGTCTCCTGCTCCTCGGGTGTCGTACCGG
>JAWLDL010000146.1:0-6129 GCA_041686675.1 Spirochaetia bacterium
GGGATCGGTGATCACACCCTCCCGACCCGTGGCCTCGACGAACTCTATCATCGCCTCGATCTTCGGAAGCATGCTGCCACGGCCGAAATGGCCCTCGGCTATGTAGCGGCGCGCGTCGGCGACGGAGAGCTCATCGAGATCCTGTTGCTCGTCGGTCCCGTAGTTCAGAGAGACCTTCGGTACGGCTGTGGAGATGAGAAACACGTCCGCATCGAGGCGTCGGGCAAGCAGGCTCGCTGCGAGATCCTTGTCGATCACCGCCTCGACGCCTGCGTAATGGTTGCGCTCGTCCCGCACGACGGGTATTCCCCCGCCCCCGGCGGCAACCGTCACCGTGCCGCTTTCGACGAGCTGTCGTATGACCTCCATCTCCAGGATCTCTCGTGGGCGTGGCGAGGGAACGACCCGACGCCACCCGCGCCCCGAATCCTCTGTGACCGTCCAGCCGTCGGCGCGCTCGTGCTCCTTCGCCTCTGCCTCTTCCATGAAACCGCCGATCGGCTTCGACGGCGACTGAAAGGAGGGATCATCTGCGTCCACGAGAACCTCGGTGACGACCGTGGTAACGTTGCGGCTCTGGTGCAGCCCGCCGAGGACGTTTCTCACCGCTGTCTGGATGTTGTACCCGAGCGCGCCCTGGGTGTCCGCGACGCAGGAATCGAGCGGCACCATATGGAGATGATCCCTGGCGAGCTCCGCGCGACGGAGAATGAAGCCCACCTGCGGACCGTTGCCGTGGACGATCGCCAGCTTGTCGTGCGAGGAGAGCAGTGGCGCCATGTTCTGCGCCGTCAGATAGGCCGCCTCGTACTGGGCCGGCACGGTTACGTGCTTCGGATCGGTGATGAGCGAGTTGCCTCCGATGGCGATGACGATCTTTCTGCTCATTGCACGTTGATATCGACGAGCTCAAAGGCGGTCACGTCGAAGAGTCCCTGGTCGGTCAGGCGCAGCTCCGGGATCACCGGTAGCGCCAGAAAAGAAAGCCCCATGAACGGATCGATGCTCGGGTTGGCCGAAAGCTCTTCATAGGCGAGGCGGTTGATCTCAGCAAGGCGACGGCTGACCTCGTCACCGCTCTTGTTCGACATCAGCCCGGCGATGGGGAGCTCGAGGGTGTCGAGGATCTTCCCGTCTTTGCTGATGGTCATACCTCCTCCGCAGCGCTCGAGCTCCAGAGCCGCGGCGAGCATGTCGGCGTCGGAGTCGCCGAGAATGATGAGATTGTGCGAGTCATGGGCGATGGTCGTGGCAATTGCACCCCCGCGAAGCTCGAAGCCCTCCACCAGCCCGAGACCGATGTTTCCGTTGCCCCGGTGGCGCTCGATGACGGCCAACCGGCAGATATCGAGCTTGTCCTCGTGAACGAAGTAGCCGGCCGCGTCGGTGGAGACCTTCCGGACCGCTTTTTCGGTGATGAGGGTGTTCGGGTGTACGTGAATGACGGTGGCGAGATCGCCTGTGAGCTTCAACCGAAACGATTCCTCGGTGAGCGGAGGAATGGTGACGCTGCCGCTTACGGCGCTCGTGTCCGGCACCGGCACCGAGAACTCCGCCCGGTGATCGCGGGCTACGAGGCGGCCGTCCTTGTACACCTCTTCGACGCTGAAGCTTCTGAGGTCGTCGACGACGATGAGGTCGGCACGGAAACCGGGGGTGAGCGCACCCTTGCCCGTGAGCCGGTAACCTTCGGCGGCGTTCACCGTGGCCAGCTGAATGGCGGTGATCGCATCGAGTCCGTTCTCGATGGCGAGGCGCACATTGAAGTCTATGTGACCTTCCTCCATCAGCTCCGCCGGTTGCTTGTCGTCGGTACAGAACGAGCACTTGTGGGCCGTTGTGGCGTCCACGCCTCGAATGAGCTCGGAGAGGTTGCGGGCGGCCGAACCCTCGCGGATGAGCACCCGCATGCCGAGGCGAAGCCGGTCTCGCATCTCGTCGAGGGTGGAGCACTCGTGATCGGTTTCCACTCCCGCTGCGCGATAGGCGGAAAGCAGGCGTCCTTCCACCATGGGCGCGTGACCGTCGATCGGTTTGTTCCGATCAGTTGCGAGCGCGATCTTTGCAAGCAGCTCCTCGTCGCCCCGCGCGAGGGCGGGGTAGTCCATCACCTCGCCGAGCCCGAGAACGGCCTCGTGGTCGATGAGCTCGCCGAGGGCTGCCGCGTCGAGTACGGCTCCGGCGTTCTCGAAGGCGGCAGCCGGGACGCAGGAGGGCAGCATGAAATACACGTCGAGCGGAAGCTCCCGCGAGGTTTCGATCATGTACCGGATACCGTCGAGGCCGGCAACGTTCGCGATCTCATGCGGATCGGCGATGACGGAGGTAGTGCCGCGCGGTACGACGAGGCGGGCGAACTGTTCCGGTGACAACAGGGATGACTCGATATGGACGTGGCTGTCGATCAACCCCGGCAGCAGGTAGCGGCCGCCGAGGTCGTGTTCCTCCCGCCCCTCGTAGGCCCCGATACCGGCGATATGGCCCTGGTCGATGGCGAGGCTGCCGTCGATGACCTCGCGCGTGTAGACGTTGACGATCCGGGCGTTCTTGAGGACCACCTCGGCGCGTGTGCGGCCGGTAGCCACCTCGATCAGTCGTTTCTTATCCAGCCTGTTGCCGTTCATCGCGTGCCGTCTCCTTGCGGTCAGCTTAGCCCCGGTTTCCGCAGCAGACAAGCTAGAACTACGGCGTTTGCAGGCGAGCAGGGTCGTTTTTCGCCGCGTTTGAGGTGACCGGCGAAGTTTTCGAGTTGCGCCGAATGCGGTGCAGGGTTACTCTGTCGATGACCTGAATCCCCGAAGCGTCGGTAAGGTCACAATCTTATCCAGAATGGAGCAGGGACTATGGAGAAGTTCTTTCAGTTGAAGAGTAACAACACGACTGTGCGAACGGAGATCATTGCCGGGGCCACAACCTTCCTGACGATGGCGTACATCCTTGCGGTCAATCCGGGGATCCTCTCCGCAGCCGGGATGCCGGCGGACTCGGTATTCACCGCCACCGCACTCGCGTCGATGGTTGCCACGCTGGTGATGGCGCTGGTGGCGAAGCTCCCCTATGCCCTTGCGCCGGGCATGGGACTGAATGCCTTTTTCGCGTTCGGCGTGGTCATCGGGATGGGGTACAGCTGGCAGCTTGCGCTGACGGCGGTCTTCATCGAAGGTATCATCTTCATCATCCTCACGCTGGCGAACGTGCGGGAGGCGATCATCAATCTGATTCCGATGAACATCAAGCGAGCCGTGTCTGTCGGTATCGGCCTGTTCATCGCCTTCATCGGGTTGCAGAACGCCAGCATCATCGTCAATGACGACGCGACCCTCGTTGCCCTCGGCAACATCGGGGAGCCCGTTGCCCTGCTGGCGGTTATCGGTCTTCTGTTGACGGCGACCATGATGGCCTACAAGGTGAAGGGCGCCCTGCTGTGGGGAATCATTGCCACGACCATCATCGGTATTCCCATGGGGGTAACAAACATAGAGGGGTTCCGCGTGTTCTCCGCTCCCCCCTCCCTGGCGCCGATCTTCTTCCAGTTCGACTTCAGTCAGGTGTTTACCGCCGACATGCTGATCGTCCTCTTCACCTTTCTCTTCGTGGATATTTTTGACACGGTGGGAACGCTCATCGGTGTTTCCACCAAGGCCGGCCTCATGACGCCGGATGGACAGATTCCCCGCGCCAAGCAGGCGCTGCTCGCCGACTCGATCGGTACCACGGCGGGCGCCATCTTCGGTACCTCTACCGTAACCACCTACGTCGAGAGCGCAGCGGGCGTCGAAGAGGGTGGACGAACCGGCCTCACCGCCCTGACCACCGCCATACTGTTCGGGCTGGCGCTGTTCCTGAGCCCGTTGTTTCTGGTGGTTCCGGGCGCGGCAACCGCCCCGGCCCTGATACTGGTTGGCGTGTTCATGATGAGCCCGGTGAAGGAGATCGATTTCTCCGAGGTCACCGAATCCGTGCCGGCGTTCCTTGCGATCGTCATGATGCCGCTTGCCTACAGTATCGCCGAAGGTATCGTATGGGGCCTGGCCTCCTACGTCATCCTCAAGGTGCTCTTCGGCAAGGGCAAGGAAATCAGCATTGCCACATACATTGTGGCCATCGTACTGATCGTTTCCTTCTTCCTCTGAGAGCCTCGGGCGTGGTCGGCCTGCCCGGCCACGCCTGGCTTGTTTTGCTTGACAGATCCCCCGAGGGGTCGTAGAGTAAAACTCCGCGATCATAATCGCATCATTTGAATACACATAGCCGACACAGCAGACTGATTTTTCCTATTCTTTTTTTCAGGATAAACCCAAAAAGAATAGGCGGGCCACGTGCGTGCGGACCGTCTATTCTTTCGTCCAGCCGGGTGGGCCCGTAGCCAGAAGTCGCAGGCAGAGGTGTCGGCGGCCGCGACTGCGGAGGAACGACGTGGGTGACAAGATGCGCCTCCTTCCCTTCGAGGAGCTCCTTTCCCGGATCTTCGAGGAGTACCGGGCCCAGGGCTCCGTGTTCGACCTCTCCGAGAGGGCATGGTACCGCAAGCCCGACAATCGGTCGGTCCGCATTTCCGGCGAGCATTGCGAGACGGCCCTCGGCCCGGCGGCAGGCCCGCACACGCAGCTCGCGCCGAACATCGTGAGCTCCTACCTCACGGGAAGCCGGTTCATAGAACTGAAGACCGTACAGATCCTCGATGCCCTCGAGCTCGACAAGCCGTGCATCGATGCGGCGGATGAGGGCTACAATACCGAATGGTCCACGGAGCTCTCGCTCGAGGAGGCCTGGCGGGAGTATGCAAAGGGGTGGATTCTGCTGCATCTCCTCGAGGAGGTCTTCGACCTGCGCGCCACCGATCATCCGCGGTCCTTCGTCTTCAACATGAGCGTGGGCTACGATCTCGCGGGGATCAGGCGCGAGCCCATGCAGCGCTACATCGCCCGGATGCGCGATTCCTCCGAGGAGCCTGAGTTTGCCGGGTGGCTCGAGACGGTGCGCACCCTCGTCCCGGGGATGCTGCGGCGCACCGGTTTCGAGCACAAGGCAGAGGCAGTCGCGCAGCTCGAGGTCAGCCCGCGGATCTGCCGATCGGTCACCCTCTCCACCATGCACGGCTGCCCGCCGGAGGAGATCGAGGCCATCTGCAACCACATGCTCCGCGACTGGGGCCTCGATACCTATGTCAAGCTGAACCCGACGCTCATCGGCTATGAGGCCGTACGGAATGTCCTCACTCGCCTCGGCTACGACTACGTAGAGCTCGACCGCTCGGGGTTCGAGCGCGATCTGCAGTACGACAAGGCGCTCGAGATCCTCGGCAGGCTCAGGCAGAGCGCGCACGAGAACTTCAGGCGCTTCGGCGTGAAGCTGACGAACACCCTGCCCTCGGTGAACACCCTCGGCAGGCTTCCCGGGGAGGAGTACTTCCTTTCGGGTCGTGCCCTGTTTCCCCTTTCCATAGCGCTTGCGGCGCGCCTGTCCCGGGATTTCGATGGCCGGCTGCCCGTCTCCTACTCCGGCGGCATAAACGCCCACAACGTGGAGGCGGTGTTTCGCACGGGGATCCGCCCGATCACCATGGCCACCGACCTGCTGAAGCCCGGCGGCTACCAGCGGCAGAAGCAGATGGCGGAGATTCTCGACGGCGTTGCGGAATGGGACCGACCGACGGTGGACGTCGCGGCGCTCAATGCACTTGCCGAGGGCGTTTTCGAGGACGAGACGCTCCACAAGGCATTCCGGGGTGCCGACCAGGTACGGAGCCCCGGTGACATGCCGGTCTTCGACTGCTACGAGGCGCCCTGTGTGACGGCCTGTGCGATCGGGCAGCACGTGCCGGAGTACATCCGGCTTGCCGGCGAGGAGCGCTGGGACGAGGCCCTGGAGCTCATCTACGAACGCAACGCCCTCCCGTCGATGACCGGGCATATCTGCGATCACCAGTGCCAGCTCGTGTGCACGCGACTTGATTACGAGGGCTGCGTGAACATCCGGGAGATCAAGCGCCTCGCGGTGATGCAGGGCGCGGCCGGGTACGCGGCACGCCGGGAGGTTCCCGGGCCGTGGCGGGGCGAGCACGTGGCGGTCGTCGGGGCGGGGCCGGCGGGGCTCTCCGCGGCCTACTTCCTCTCCCGCGAGGGGTTC
>JAWLDL010000147.1:0-6124 GCA_041686675.1 Spirochaetia bacterium
AGAGCAAAGATGAAGGCAAACTCGGTTGCAAGGCCGATCCAGTTCAGCATGAGCGGCTTCACTATACGAAAAAGCGGTGTCGCGCGGCAATTGTCCACGGCGGCCTCGCGGCAATTGCCGGGGCGCCGTTTTCCGCGCTATCCTCGAGGAGCATGAAACTCAAGCCCTTCGACTACGTTTCCTTCGCCGTGGCCATTCTTGTGGTTGCCGCGTTTTCGCTCTTCGCCTACGGTGACCGAACGGAGGGAAGTCAGGTACGCGTCGAAACCGAGGAAGCCTCGTTCATATACACGCTCGACGAGCCTCGCGAGCTCGATGTCGAGGGACCGCTCGGACACACGCACGTGGAGATCAATGAAGGGAAGGTACGGGTAACAGAGTCACCCTGCCGGGAGAAGATCTGCATCGCCGCGGGCTGGGTGTCCCGGGCCGACGAGTGGATAGCCTGCCTGCCGAACCGTGTCTTCCTGCGGGTGCAGGGTGGTGAGGAGACCGGCGTCGACGCCCAGGCGTTCTGAGCTGCGGTGCGCCGGTCGGGGTCTCAGCCGCCGGCACCGGCCCGCCCCCGCACCGGCCCGCCTATGACGATGTCGGCTCGGGGCGTTGCGCCGCCTCTGCGGCATCCTTCCGGGCGGCTTCCAGATCGACGACCTCGAAGGCCTCATGTGTGATCTCGAAACTCCCGGGCATTCCCGACGTCATGTAGACGCTCCGTTCCTTTGTCACAAAGGCCGCCTCGATCCCGTCGAGACTCTCGATGAGCTCCGCGCCCCGCTCGACCCCCATCACGTATACCGCGGTAGACAGCGTGTCGGCCTCGGTGGAGTCATCGGCCACGATCGTGACGCTCGAGAGGCCGGCTCGGGCGGGATAGCCCGTGCGCGAGTCTATGATGTGGTGATAGCGGACGCCGTCTTCCTCGAAGTAGCGCTCGTAGTCGCCGGAGGTCACCACGGTCATCGCCTCGTCTTCCACGATGCCGAGAAACTCGCCCCGGCTCTCCTGGGGGTTTTGAATGCCGATCTTCCATCGGCTCCCGTCCGGTTTCACCCCGATGGCGAGAATATTCCCGCCGAAGTCGAGCAGGGCGTGTTCGATGCCCTCATCGCGCAGGATGCGGGCAACCTCCTCGGCGGCGTAGCCCTTGGCGATGCCGCCCACGTCGAGGCCCATGCCCTCCTCGGGCAGGTAGATCGTCTGCTCCTCGGAGTCGAGGCGGACCTTCCGGTAGTCGACCTTCTCGAGGCGTTCGGCGATCTCCTCCTCCGATGGTACGGCCGCGTACTCCGTCCCGATTCCCCACAGGTCGACGAGGGGGCCGATGGAGACGTCGAAGGCGCCGTCGGTCATGCGGGAGTACTCGAGGCCGCGGCGGACGACGTCGAACGTGTCCTCGGAGACTTCCACCGGCCGCTCACCGGCGGCCCTGTTGACCTCGATGAGCTCGGTGCTCGAGTAGTCGGTGGTGTTCGTGCTCATCCGTTCTTCGATTTCCTGCACGCGCTCGAAGGACCGCTCGAAGGCGGCATCGGTCGCGCCCTCGTAGATGCGGATTGTCACCGTAGTACCGAGAATCAGCTGGGTGCGCGTCTCCGGCTCCTCTGGTGTATTGGAACAGCCGGCAAGTGGCGCGAGGGCGAGTAAAACAAGCGCGAGCCACACGCCGGCGCGGGATATCAATCTGTGCATGGCCGAAATATACGCACCCACCCGCCGGTGCTGCAACCGGTCAGCCGGCCGTATCGCGGGCGAACACCAGCGTCCCGGCGTCGGAGCGATCCTCGCGGTAGGAGTAGCCGTCGAGGCGAAAGCGCCTGGCTTCCGCCATCGTCGTGGCTCCGCTTCGGGCCAGATGGGAAGCCATGAGGCCGCGAGCGCGCTTTATCTGATTGCGGACCTGGCGGTAGGCACCGTTCTTGAGCTCTTCGAATCGGCACTCGATGAGCGGCACCGGGAGCTGGTCCGCGTCGACGGCCTGTACGTACTCTTTGGAGGCGAGGTTCAGCACGGCCTCGGCCCCGGTCTCCCGGGCACGTTCTGAAACGACGGCGGTAACCCGATCACGCCAGTAGTCGACCAGCTTCCCGCCCTCGGGCGGCTGGAGCCCGGCGCCCATGTCGAGTCGGTAGGGCATGATGCCGTCGAGCGGAGCAAGAACACCGTAGAGTCCCGAGAGGATGAGAAAGCTCGCCTGGGCGTGCTCGAGCTCCTCGGAGCTGAAACTCCAGGGATCCATCGCCTGATACACAGGACCCGAGAAGGCGAAGAGGGCCGGGCGTCCCTCTTTCTCGTGATCCGGCGTGTTCCATTTCCGCATGCGGTCCCAGGCGAGGGCAGCGGTCTTCTCCTTTACGCCGAAGAGGGCCGAGAAATCATCCACCGAGAGCCTTTTCAGGCGATCGGCGACAGGGGCGGCGTCCTCGAGAAAGCGCGGCGTGTTACGGGCGGCAGTCGGCGCGGGGGTGCGCCAATCGAGTGTTTTTGTAGGTGACAGTAGTGCGATCATGGTGGGCACAAGATACTGACTTGATTCGAAGGCGCCCACCGGCGAAGATGGGACCATGAGCGATACGGACGTGGTGGTTGTCGGCGGTATAAACGCCGATGTGACGGGCCGGTCGGCTGAAGAGCTCGTTCCCGGCACCTCCAATCCGGGGACGATTTCGATCACTCCGGGCGGAGCGGGACGAAATATCGCCGAAGTACTGGCACGACTCGGGGTGCGAAGCAGACTCGTCGGTACCATCGGCGACGACGAGTTCGGGCGGGCGGTCCTCGCGCGCAGCGTCGAGGCCGGGGTGGACGTGGCCGGCGTCGCTACGATCGAGGAGAACACCGGGGTGTATCTCACCGTCGTCGACGAGGACGGCACGATGCATGTGTCGATCTCCGATATGCCGGGGGCCGCGCGCACCGATGCCGCCTTCGTTTCCGCGGCACTCGCGGCGATCACCTCAGCGGCAGCGGTGGTCGTCGACACCAACGTCCCCACCGAGGCCATCACCGCGACACTGCAGTGGGCAGCCGCGCACGGGGTGAAGAGCATCGTGCAGGTGGTCTCGGTGCCGAAGGTGCGGCGGCTGGTCGGCGTCGATGCCCGCGCCGACTGGATCATCATGAACGTCGACGAGTACGTCGCCTTTGCCGCGGCATGCAGGGACCGCAGTGTGGTGCACGCCGACAACGCCCTCGTAACCCGGGGTGCGCAGGGTGTGGACCGCGTATCCCTCTCGACCGGCGAAAGCGTGACCTACCCGGCGTTCGTGGCGCGCGTGACCGACGAGAACGGTGCGGGCGACGCGTTCACGGCCGGGTTCTGCGCGGGAATCACCGCCGGCGACGGCATCGAGGCCGCCGTACGTATGGGGGCGGCCACCGCGGCGCTTACCGTCGAGTCGGTGGGCACCGTGCCGAGCGACCTTACGCTCGCCGCCGTTCAGCAGTTCCCGCGAGGGAGGGGATCATGACGGATATCGACGCGGTTCTCGATGTGACCGAAGAGGTAGCCGACGCGCGCCGCGACGGACGGGGTGTCGTCGCGCTCGAGTCGACCATCATCGCACACGGCATGCCCCATCCGCAGAACCTCGAGACGGCCCGACTGCTCGAGCGCACCGTCCGGGAGACCGGGGCAACGCCTGCCACCGTCGCGCTCATCGACGGGCGTATCAAGATCGGGCTCGGAGACGACGACCTCGCCCGCCTTGCCGAGGGGGACAATGTCATAAAGGCGAGCCGGCGGGACCTCGGTGTCGCCGTTGCGCGGGGGATGACCGCGGCAACGACGGTGGCCGGGACGATGATCTGTGCGCACCTCGGCGGGATCCGGGTGTTCGCAACCGGCGGCATCGGCGGGGTTCACCGCGGGGGAGAGACCTCCTGGGACGTCTCGGCGGACCTGCAGGAGCTCGCCCGCACCCCTGTGGCGGTGGTTTCCGCGGGGGCGAAGGCCATCCTCGATCTGCGACGCACCCTCGAGTACCTCGAGACGATGGGAGTGCCCGTGATCGGATACCGCACCGATCGTTTCCCGGCTTTCTACACGCCCGACAGCGGCTACCCGGTGGACTACCGCCTCGACGACGCCGCAGAGATCGCCGCCGCGCTCGCCGCCGGGTGGGGTCTCGGCCTCGAGGGAGGGGCGGTGATCGCCAATCCGGTGCCGGAGGCGCATGCATCCCCCGCGGAGGACATCGCCCGAGCGATTGACTCCGCGCTCGAGGATGCCGAGCGCCGCGATGTCTCGGGCAAGGCGCTCACGCCCTTCCTGCTCTCCCGCATCGGTGAGCTCACCGAGGGGGAGAGCCTCAGGACCAACATCGCCCTTGCAAAGAACAATGCGACGCTTGCCGGGGAGATCGCCACGGCGCTGGCGACAGGCTGACGGTCCGGGGGCGGCACCGGCGGCCGGTTGACGGGGCCGGGGGCGGCAGTGGCGGCCGGATGACGGCGCCAAGCCGGTTGACGGCGCCGGCGCCCCGGAGTACCGTTTCGACACCATGCACCGCACCTTCCCCTTCTCCGCCATCGTCTCCCAGGAACGGCTCAAGAGCGCGCTTCTCGTAAACTCGGTCGATCCGTCGATCGGCGGCGTGCTCATCCGCGGTGAGAAGGGTACCGCGAAGTCGACGGCGGTGCGGGCGCTCCGCTCGATTCTGCCCGATATCAGCGTGGTCGCCGATTGTCCCTACCACTGTCCGCCGGACGATCCCTCGCGCATGCACGACGGCTGCCGCGAGCGCCTCGAGCGCGGCGAGGAGCTTCCCGAGACGCGGATTCCCACCCCCCTCGTCGAAGTGCCCCTCAACGCAACGGAAGACCGGCTCGCAGGCACGCTCCACATCGAGCATGCGCTGGAGACAGGTGAGCGCCGGTTCGAGCCGGGGCTTCTCGCCCGCGCGAACCGCGGCATCCTCTACGTGGACGAGGTGAACCTCCTCGAAGATCATCTCGTGGACGTGCTCCTCGATGCGGCGGTGAGCGGCGTGAACATTGTCGAGCGCGAGGGCGTCTCCCATCGTCATCCGGCTCGGTTTCTTCTTGTCGGTACGATGAATCCCGAGGAGGGAGAGGTGCGGCCCCAGCTTCTCGACCGATTCGGCCTGTGCGTGACGGTTTCCGGCCTTTCCGATCCGGGCGAGCGGATGAAAGTGGTGCGCCGCTGGACGGAGTTCGAGCGGAACCCTGAGTCCTTTGTCGCTCAGTGGTCCGACGATGATGAGGCGCTCTCCGAGCGCATCACGGACGCGCGGGCGCGTGTGGGAAACGTCGAGGTCCCCGACGGTATGGTGCACCTTGCCGTCACCATTGCCGCTCGAGCCGGTGTTCAGGGGCACAGGCCCGATATCGTTATCGTGAAGACAGCCCGCGCCCTCGGAGCGCTCCTCGGCCTCGCTCGGCTTTCCACCCAGCTCGTTTTCGAGGCGGCGCGGCTCGTGCTCTCTCATCGCATGCAGAACGCGCTGCTCCGTCCCGCCTCGGATACCGATGCGGAAATCGAGCGGATCCTGCGGCAGGCGGCCGAAGAGTCCGGGGACGAGGGGCCGAGTGCGGAGACAGCAACCCGCGGCGATGGCGCCTCCGGGGATCTCGGCGAAGACGACCTGGAAGACATGCAGGTCCCCGGCTCGACCGCAGCCGGCAGTATCCTTCTGTCCCTGTTCGACTCCGAAAAAAAAAAGACCGCGGCGAGCCACCTGACCCCCTCGAGCTCCGACGAACGCTGAATGAGGTGCTCTCCTCCCTTCCTCCGGCACGAGTGCGCGAGACGCCGCCGCCGGGCCGGCAACGTGGCCGGTACGTGCGGGCCGCTCCGCCCGCGGAGGGGGAGGATGATTTCGAGATCGCCGTCGATGCCACCCTTCGCGCCCGTGCCCTCGAGCGGGCGGGCCGCCGTGGGGCCGGCGGCGGCGATCCCCGGGCGGGCGGCGGCGTGGGGGCCGGGGCGGCCGGCGGCGCCCTGCGAAAGAAGGTCCGCAGGAAGCCCGGTGGACGCCTCGTGGTGTTCCTCGTCGATGCCTCGGAGTCGATGGCAGGGCGGTATCAGCTTGCCGCCGCGCGGGAGGCGGCGGTGGGGCTCCTGCGGTCGGACAAAACGGGGCATGACCGGGTAGCGATGGTCAGC
>JAWLDL010000148.1:0-6115 GCA_041686675.1 Spirochaetia bacterium
CGTCCATCCGCCGCTCGAGCTTCTGTTTACCGTTGACGAGGAGACGGGGCTTACCGGCGCCCTCGAGCTCGAGGAGAACAGCCTCAGGGGCCGGACGCTGCTCAATCTCGATTCTGAAGAGGATGACACCCTCACCGTTGGCTGCGCCGGCGGGCGAAACACCAGCATCCGACTCTCCCTCGACCGTGAATCCGTTCCGGAGGGCTGGACCGTGCTCGAAATCGAGGTGGGCGGGCTCTCTGGTGGACATTCGGGGGTCGACATCAGGCGGAATCTCGGCAATGCGAACGTGATCCTCTCACGCACGCTCAGAGAAGTTGCGAAGATCACCGATGTTCGCCTCCGCTCGCTCAGAGGCGGCACGGCACATAACGCCATTCCGCGCGACGCCGCGGCCACGATCGCAGTCGCCGAAGGTGCGGCTGCAACGGTCAGCGACCGCCTCGGCTCCTTTGAGCGGACCGTGCAGGCCGAGCAGCGGCACGAGGACCCCCACCTGTACATCAAGGCGGGCTCCGAGGAGCCCGACGCGGCCTCGGAGGAGGGAGTCCTCAGTGCCGGCGATTCGGCGCGGGTGATCTCCCTGCTGCTCGCGCTGCCCCACGGTGTGTTCCGCATGTCGGACGACATCGAAGGGCTCGTGGAGACCTCGGCGAACCTGGCTACGGTAGAGCTCGGCCCCGAGGAGCTCTCCCTGCTCATAAGCCAGCGCAGCTCCGTGCCCTCCCAGCTCGATGCGGAGAGCGAGAAGATAGAGGCGGCGGCACGGCTTGCCGGCGCGCAGAGTACCCGCGACAGTGAGTATCCTTCCTGGACCCCGAACCTCGACTCGGAGCTTCTCGCCCGCACACGCCGCGTGTTTACCGAGGTCACGGGGACCGAGCCGAAGGTCGAGGCGATCCACGCCGGACTCGAAGCGGGAGTCATCGGCGCAAAGCACGACGGGATGGACATGGTCTCCATGGGGCCGACGCTCGAGGGTGCTCATTCACCCGATGAGCGGCTCTACATCCCGAGTATCGACCGTATCTGGCGTATACTCACGGCGCTTCTCGAGTCCTTCGCCTAGCCCTGTTGGGCTATTCTCACCGCTGCTGTCACTGCGTACGTTTCAAGCATGGAGGCATCGCAGGTAAGCCACTGCGAAGACGTCCACGTGCCCGGGGGTGGGGTGCACCTGCCCGCGCACCTGCAGATTCCCCGGTATGCGGAGGGCATAGTCGTCTTCGTGCACGGAAGCGGCTCGAGCCGGCACAGTCCCAGAAATCGCCATATCTCCGATCGCCTGGTCGAGGGCGGGTATGGATCCCTGCTCTTCGATCTGCTGACCGAGGACGAGGATCGGGGGGCCGCCGAGCGCTTCGACATCGAGCGCATGACCGCACGATTACTCTCGGTTATCCGCTGGACCATGGAGTACGGTCCGACGAAGGGGCTGCGAATCAGCCTGTTCGGCTCCGATACGGGCGCCGCGGCGGCGCTGCAGGCGGTCGCGGAGCTGGCCGTGGAGGATGCCGGGTATCTGGTTCATTGCGTCGTCTCCCGCGGCGGACGGCCGGACCTTTCGATGCAACAATTGAGCCACGTGAAGGTTCCCACCCTCCTCATCGTCGGAGAGAACGATTCGGAGGTACTCAAGTTGAACGAAAGCGCACGGGCTCGTCTCGCCGGTGAGAGCGCCCTCGAGACGGTACCTCGGGCAGGTCACCTGTTCGAAGAGCCCGGTGCACTCGACCGCGTCGCCGACCTGACACTTGCGTGGCTCGCCGATCATCCCTGATCCACAACTTTCGAACGGAGAAAGGAAAAACAGTATGAACGTACCATTGGAGATTTCGTTTCGTGAGGTTGAAAAGACGCAGAGTCTCGAGGACCTGATCCGCGGCGAGGCGGCGTCCCTCGAGGAGGTCAACGACCACGTGTCGAGTTGCCGCGTGAGCGTGGAGCAGCCGCAGAAGCACCTCAAGAGCGGCAGCCCCTACCGCGTGCGTATCGACATGACCGTCCCCCCGAAGCACGAGATCGTCGCGCGCCGGGAGCCGGGGCAGGGCGAGATGCACGAGGAGATCGAGACGGTCATCCTCGATACCTTCGACGACGCACGCCGACAGCTGCGCGAGCTCGGTGCGCGACAGGAGGGCGAGGAGAAACGCCATCCCGGCCAGGAGACCACGGCGCTCGTCCATCATCTGGTCCCCGAGCAGGACTTCGGCTTTCTCAAGACCCTCGACGGCCGGGACGTCTACTTTCACCGCAACAGCGTGGCCAATAAGGACTTTGACCGCCTTGTGGTGGGAACCGGTGTCTGGCATACTGCGGAGATGGGCGAGAAGGGGCTGCAGGCAACCACCGTTCGGATCGTGGATAAGCCGGGTGCGCGACAGGACAAAGCGTCCGGATAAAGCGTCCGGATAAAGCGATTGCAGTCTTTGGAGATGTTGTGTACACTTCGAACGGAGGCGATTGATGTCTAAGAGCGTACTCGTTGTTGATGATTCGTCGGCGATCCGCCAGAGTGTATCCTTCATTCTCGACCAGGCCGGCTACGGTGTCACCCAGGCCGAAGACGGTCTCGATGCCCTGGAGAAGCTCGGAGGCGGCTCCTTCGACCTCATCATAACCGACGTGAACATGCCGAACCTCGACGGGATCGGGCTGACGGCGAAAGTTCGCGAGAATCCGGACTACAAGTTTACCCCCATCGTGGTGCTTACCACCGAGTCGCAGAGCTCGAAGATGGATGAGGGCAAGGCAGCCGGCGCCACCGGCTGGATCGTGAAGCCCTTCGACCAGGACAAGCTCCTCGCGGTGGTCAAGAAGCTGATTGGATAGCGGCGGCCCCCCGGCGGCGCGGCACCCCGTACGTGGCGCGGCATCCGGCGGCCCCGCGGCGCCTTCGGCGCCCGGTTGTGTCCCCGGGTGACACAGGCATGGTCATTATGACCTGCTGTGTATCATAATGACCCGGTATGAGGGGTGTCCTCCGACCGGTTGCGTCCTCCCGGCACGTTCGGCCTTCCGCTGCGCCACCTGGCGCTGCGACATGGTCACTCCGGTAAGGCGGTCTGCAGCTGCCCCGGCAGCGAGCTCGTGGCAACCGCTTACCTTAAATCATTTCCTTGTATAATTTTATGACCACTTTGCGCCTGCGGGCGCGCCTGCACCTCGCCCCCGGAGTGCCGGCCCCGCAGGTCCCGCCTGCGCCCGCCGCGGTTGGCACATTATTTGCTTTATTATTGCTGACAATACACGATCCGTAAGGAGGAACGATTATGAGATACATGGTACGCACCCGACCCAACGGTCACAGCACCCGCGAGAACGAGTTCGATCGCCTGTACAACGCGGTATTCAACGAGGCGCCGGTCTGGAACACTCGCCAGCCCCTGGTAAACGTCTCCGAGCAGCAGGACGGCTACGTGCTCGAGGCGGAGTTGCCCGGCATGACCGATTCCGACGTTGATGTTCGCGTGGAGGACAACCTGCTCACCATTACCGCGACGCGCGGGGAGGAGAGCGAAGGGGAGAGCGAGGAGAAGCCCCGGTACCTCATTCGCGAGCGGGCTGCCAGGGAGTATCGCCGCAGCTTCGTCCTGCCCAAGGATGCCGACCGGTCGAACATCGAGGCACGGTTCAAGAACGGCATTCTCTATCTCGACATCAAAAAGCTGCCGGAGGCAAAGCCCCGACAGATCGAAATAAAGGGCGAGTAGTCCATACTTGCCCGTGAATGGGTGTGCGCCCGACCACACGCGTGTGGTCGGGCGTTTTGTTTTTGGGCGGCGCCGCCGATATAGTTGAATGGGGGACAGGTATCGTATCAATTTCGAATGAGGGGACGCCGTGCTGCTTGAGCTGATCTTCGCAATGATTCTGACGCTGGAGATCGTGCCCGGCGACATCGATGCTTATTCGGTGGACGTGCTCGAGGACACCGCGCTCACGATGGAAATCGCCGCCGAGCGGCAGGGAGACATCGCGCGCTTCCGCGACGCCGAGGGCCGGATCGTCCTCACCGTGGAGCGATCGCTCACTACCGCCCACGTCTACACGGCATTTCCGGCAGACGGGCCGCCGCGGGTGCTGAACACTGCAGCCGCACTCGCGGCGCTGCAACCCTTCCGTACGGCACCGGTGCAGACCATTTCGGCGGCGGCCGACGCGGAGTCGAGCGCGATCGACTGGGCGATTGCGCGGCGCGACGGCCTGTTTTACCTCGGGATTCCGTCCGCCGGGACGGTGATGGTTATTCGCGCCGATGCGGATTCGTAGCCGAGCCTTCGCACCTGTACGGTCAGGACGATGGAGAGGATAATGGCTAGTGCGACTAACGCGAAGCTGATCAAAAAGAGTACCTGATGTCTTTTCACGTATCCGATCCTTTCTGAGTAGAGCATGAAACGGAGTACGCCACAGCACCCCGAAATCGTCGAGTCGAAGCGTGTCGCCGTGATCTCCACGGACACGTCCATCAACGGGATTATCGATGAAAGCTGCGCCGAGTTCCAGTACTACTTCGAACCCGAGTTTCTCCGTACGGTCGAGGACAGCATCGAGTATCTCAACTATGAGTTCCCCGAACTCAACGTCGTTAACTGCAGCGACCCGGAGCTCGACATCAACCGGGTGCTCGACGCGGTCAGCCACGACCCGTGGCTGCATCAGGGCTCCCTCGTGCTCGTGCACGACCCCGACGTCTCCTGTGTGCGCACCGACCACCTCCGTGAGCTCAACCTCCTCGCGGTCATCACCACCGGCCGCCTTGCCTCCTACTTCCCCCGCCTGCTTCGCATCCTGAGGACCAATGAGCACATCTTCTACCAGAGGGACATTCACGTCCTGCTCGACGCAAACGTCTCGGGAACCTTTGTGCTCGACAACGACCCCTTCGATCTGACCACCTACTCGAATCTGCTCTCGAACTTTCTGTTCAACGCAAAGCTCATCGACCATGAGCAGAAAGAGCGGTTCCACGTCGCGCTCATGGAGCTGTTGATGAACGCCGTGGAACACGGGAACTGTCGGATCAGCTTCGAGGAGAAGTCCCGCCACATGTCCGACGGCGGTGATCCGCTCGCGCTGATCCGCGAGCGCAATACCGACCCCGATGTCGGGCGGAAGAAGGTGTACCTGAGCTACCGGATTCGCCCCGACTCTTCGAGCTTCACCATCCGTGACGAGGGTGAGGGCTTCGACTGGCAGAGCTTCCAGACGCTCATGGGCGAGGACGGGCTCGACGAGATGCACGGGCGGGGCATCTTCATGGCATCCCACTATCTCTGCGGTCTCAGTTTTAACGAGGCGGGCAATGAGGTCAGCTTCGAGCTCGAGCATCGTCGCGAGGAAGAGCTGAGCATGCCCGAGTTCTTCAACGACTCCGAGGAGGTCTCCTTTGACGCCGGGGATATCGTGTTCCTGCAGGGCGACCGCTCGAGCCACCTCTTCTACATCGTCTCGGGTACCTTCGAGATCATCGTCGACGACGATGTGATAAGCCGCCTGACGCCGGCGGACGTGTTTCTCGGGGAGATGTCCTTCCTGCTCAACAATCGGCGTTCGGCCACCGTGCGCGCGGCGCAGCCCGGCATCCTCGTGCGCATCAGCAAGAAACGCTTCATAAACGCGATCAAGGAGCGGCCGCAGTACGGGCTGTTCCTCGCGCGCCTGCTTTCACGACGTCTGTCGCGGCTGCACCACATAACCGGCTGAGGCCGGGGCGGCGGGCCGGTGGCGAAATGTCTGTCTGAGCAGTCTGCGTCGTCTCACGATTCGGGGTGGAGGATTCTGTCTATAGTCACCGGGGCGCCGTCGCCGAGCTCTTCCCATGCCGAGACGTTGAAGTCGAGTACCGCCACCCACCCGGTTTTCATGGTGATTTCCTGTCGCACGAGCATGCCGAGGAGGTCCTCGATCGCCGGATTATGCCCGACGATCATGAGAGTGGTGTAGGCGTCGTCCTGCTCGCGGAGAACGGCAAGGTAGTCGGCGGCATCCGCGCCGTAGAGCTCTTCGCGCTCGCGGACTTCCACCTCGAACCCCGCTTCTTCGCGGGTGAGCTCAGCGGTCTGAACCGCGCGCACCGCATCCGAGGTCAGCACGAGCTGCGGCGTAAGAC
>JAWLDL010000149.1:0-6059 GCA_041686675.1 Spirochaetia bacterium
CGCTACCTGCGGCGTCTCATCGTGCGACCCGTCGTCGACGATGATCATCTCCCACTCGTAGCCCTCCCGCTCGCAGACCTCACGGACCTCCCGATAGAGCTCGGGCAGGTTCTCCGCCTCGTCTTTGGCCGGAACGACTACCGATAGACGAGTGGGACCGCGTTCGCCGGCTGCGTCGGCAAGAAATGCCGGTTGCTGTGTATTGTCTGTGTGTTTCACTGTGGAAATACCGTGGATAAGTCGAGGATAACGCCGGGAAGGGCGGTGGATTCGTGCGCGTCGTCGGGCAGCTGCCGGTAATCCGAATAGGTATAGCGCTTTTCGTTCATCGCTCGGCAAAGAACGCGGAGTACTTCTTGTCCTCGCCCTTTATGTGATCGGTCACCCAGTCCTTGAGAAACTCGATCACCTCGAGGCTCATCATGGTCGCCCCGGCGTCATGCTGCTCCTTCAGGGCACGGGCCTTTTCGAGGAGGGCGGCGTGCACCTCCTTGTGTGGCCCGGCGTCGGGGTATCCGTGCTCGTCGAACGCCGCCTCCTCGGCGGCAAAGTGATAGTCGGTGTACTCGATGAGCTCACCGAGGATACCGGAGAGCGCCTGCTGGCCGCGGCCCTCGCTCATTGCGCCATGGAGCTCGTTCACGAGGGCGATCATGCGCCTGTGGTGCTCGTCGAACTTCTCCACGCCGACACTCAGTCGGTCAGTCCATTCCATGAGAGCCATGTCGCACCACCTATGCCTTTACCGCGGTCTTGAGATCCTGCACCCTGTCGGTTTGCTCCCACGTGAAGTGGTCGCGCCCGAAATGTCCGTAGGCCGATGTCTCGCGATAAATCGGCTTTCTGAGGTCAAGATGCTTGATGATGCCCGCCGGGGAGAGGTCGAAGACCTCGCGAACGGCGGCCTCGATGTTTGCCTCCGGTACGGTGGACGTCCCGAAGGTATCGACCATCACGGAGACGGGATAGGGAACGCCGATGGCGTAGGCGAGCTCGAGCTCGCAGCGCTCGGCGAGACCGGCGGCGACGATGTTCTTGGCCACGTAGCGCGCCATGTAGGTTGCAGAGCGGTCGACCTTGCTCGGGTCCTTCCCGCTGAAGGCTCCGCCGCCGTGGCGTCCCATGCCGCCGTAGGTATCGACGATGATCTTGCGGCCGGTGAGGCCGGAGTCCCCGTGGGGCCCGCCGATGACGAAGCGGCCGGTGGGGTTTATGTAGTACTTGGTGTTCTCATCGAGAAGGCCGGTGGGCTCGAGCACGTTGTTGATCACATGGCCGATGAGCTGCTCACGCAGATCATCGTAGCCGATCTCATAGTCGTGCTGCTGGCTCATGACCACAGCGTCGATGCGCCTGGGGGTATGGCCCTCGTACTCGACGGTAACCTGGCTCTTGCCGTCGGGGCGCATCCAGGGGAGCTCGCCGCTCTTTCTCATTTCGGCCGCGCGCAGGAGGATCTTGTGGGCGTACATGATCGGCGCGGGCATGAGCTCCGGCGTTTCGTTACAGGCAAAGCCGAACATCATGCCCTGATCGCCGGCGCCGAGGTCGCCCTTTATGACGCCGTCTCCGGAGACGCCGACCGAGATATCGGGGCTCTGCTCGTGGATGGCGTTGAGCACACTCATGCTCTCGAAGTCGAGGCCGTACTCGGCGCGATCGTAGCCGACACGCTTGGCAACGCCGCGGGCGACGTCCTGGATGTCGACGTAGGTTTGGGTCGTGATCTCGCCACCGACGAGGACCATGCCTGTCGTCGTAAAGGCCTCACAGGCAACCCGGGAGTTCGGATCGTCGGTGAGACACGCATCGAGCACGGCGTCGGAGATCTGATCGCAGAGCTTGTCCGGATGACCTTCGCTTACCGATTCGGAGGTGAAGAGGTACGTTCTCGAATCCACGTATGGAGCTCCTCGTGTCCCGGCCGCTCCCGCGGCGGGGCTGGTATTGCCGGGCGCCTATGCGGCCCGATTGTGCTATCTTCCCGGCGGGCTCTCCCGACGGGTTCGTGCGGCTAACGCGTGCGCGGCCGGCTCGGCCGGCTCGGCCGCGGCAGATTCGGCCGCGGAATCGGCAGACATACCGCGGAGCGCCGAGAGCATCACGAGGCCGCGCTCGAAGAGGGGCGACGTGTCTATCCCTCGTTGCTGCGCCTCTCGCTGTTGCGATTCCCGCGGCTGCGCACTCCACAGCGCAAAGAGGCAGCGCTCGAGGTGCCGGCGCGCTGCGTCGGCCGACCGTGCAGCCGGCCCGTCGCAAACGGCCGATTCGTTCGCGGCCGAGACACGCCCGGCGGCACGGTGCAACCCGTGCACCGCGGCGGCGAACCGCACGCCGGAGCGAAACAACAGCCGCGAGGCGTCTCGCTCACCCCGGCACAGGAGATCTACGTAGACCTCCATAACGTCCCGGAAGAACGGCTCGGTCTCGGCCACGACCGTGGCCGCGCGACTCCGCTCGTACACCCAGCCTGATTCTGCCATACCGGGTTCCCGTTCGCAACAGCTCGAATCACCCATCATCTTCCTCCTCTACAGGTTTCGTCCATAGAGGGATACGGGGCTACACGAGCTGCTGCTTGAAAAACCGGCGAAATTTAGTAGCGATAATGCTCCGGCTTGAAGGGACCGTTCTCGGAAACGCCGAGGTACTCGGTCTGTTCCTTGCGGAGCTTCGTGAGCTTCACCCCGATTTTCTCGAGATGCAGCCGCGCAACTTCCTCGTCGAGCGCCTTGGGCAGCACGTAGACATCACGGTCGTAGCTCGAACGATTCTTCCACAGCTCCATCTGGGCAAGCACCTGATTGGTGAAGCTGTTCGACATCACGAAGCTCGGGTGGCCGGTGGCGTTTCCGAGGTTCACGAGGCGCCCCTCGGAGAGAAGGAAAATGCCGTGACCGTCGGGGAAGTCGAAGCGATCGACCTGCGGCTTGATATTCGTCTTCTCTACGCCGGGGAAGTTCACGAGCTCATCGACCTGGATCTCGTTATCGAAGTGACCGATGTTGCAGACGATGGCCTGATCCTTCATCTGCTTCATGTGATCGATGGTGATGACGTCGGTGTTGCCGGTGGCGGTGACGTAGATGTCGGCCTCGCCGAGGGTGTCCTCGACGGTGGTGACCTCGTAGCCCGCCATGGCGGCCTGCAGGGCGCAGATGGGATCCACTTCGGTAACTTTGACGCGCGCGCCGAGACCGCGGAGGCTTTCCGCGGAGCCCTTACCCACATCGCCGTAGCCGCAGACCACCGCGACCTTCCCGGCGATCATCACGTCTGTGGCACGCTTTATGCCGTCGACGAGGCTCTCGCGACAGCCGTAGAGGTTGTCGAACTTGCTCTTGGTCACCGAGTCGTTGACGTTGATGGCGGGGACAAGAAGCGAGCCCTCTTTCGCCATCTTGTAGAGGCGATGGACGCCGGTGGTGGTCTCTTCACTCACCCCGTGCCAGTCCGCGACCGCGTCGTGCCAGCGCCGTGGGTTCTCCGCATAGACCCGCTTGAGGACGGCAAGAAGGGCGCGCTCGTCGGCGGACTCGCCCTTCTGCTCGAGGGTGGAGGGGTCGTCCTCGGCCTGATAGCCCATGTGCATCATGAGGGTCGCATCGCCGCCATCATCTACGATGAGATTCGGGCCTTTCACGCTGCCGGCCGCGCCGTTGCCGCCGGTGCCGTCGCCGGCGTCGGTGTCGAACGAGAGCGCCTGATAGAGCAGCTCCCAGTACTCATCGGCGGTCTCGCCCTTCCAGGCAAAGACCGGGACACCCGCCGGGTTCTCGATGGTGCCGCCCGATTCGGGGCGGCCGACAACCACGGCGCTGGCCGCGTGGTCCTGCGTCGAGAAGATGTTGCAGCTCGCCCAGCGCACCTCCGCGCCGAGCTCCACGAGGGTCTCGATGAGGACGGCGGTCTGGATGGTCATGTGAAGGCTTCCGGTGATGCGCACGCCGGCGAGCGGCTTCTGCGGTCCGTACTTCTCGCGCGTTGCGACGAGACCGGGCATTTCCTTCTCGGCCATGTCCATCTCTTTGCGGCCCCACTCGGCAAGTGCTATGTCTCTGACCCGGTAGTCGATAACGCGGGTGGTGGTTTCTGTGCTCACGATATGTGCTCCTTGATGCTGCAATGATACTGCGACCGCCGGGCCTGCGGCCACCCCCCGGACGCTGTGACGACCCGGCGGCCGGCAACCGCCGGCCGCGGAGCCCGGCTACGCGGTCCCACCGACGAGAATCGCCTGCAGGCTCGCGCAGCCGCCTTCGAGATCGAGCGCGGGGCCAGGTTCGGGGTGGTCGTCGTCCGGGGCAGGCGCGGTTTCGTTCTCCGAGAACAGGAGGAACGCGCTTTCTCCCGGGCCGAGGTCGGAAACCCGCCGGATGCGCTTATACGCCAGGCCGTGTTTTCCACACAGGTGCTCGACGATGAAGTCGAGATCACTCGGCCCCACGAGGGCGACCTCCGTATAGCCGCTATCGGCAGCCGCGGAGATCACATCCTCTATCGCCTGCTTGTAGTCCACCACATGCTTTATCGTGCGCTTGAGATAGCGATAGCTCTTGCGCGCGATGGCATCGACCCCCACCGGCGAGACCGCATAGGCGATATTGCGGTTATTCACCTTGCGGACGGTGAGAAAGCCCTTCTGAGTGAGGCGCTTGAGGATGGCGTTCGTCATCCCCAGCGACAGGCCGATACCCTGCGCGAGATCGCGCTGGCGCACATCCTGACGGACGTAGATCTGTTCGAGGACTTCCAGTTCTTTTTCGGTGGGGGCCATAAGAGCGTGCAGCGGACACAGCTTCGCCGGTCCCGCTGCCACACGCGGCAGCGGGAGATACGCAGACGGTGTGGAACCACCCGACCGTGTGTGAAGGTCGCCGAAACTGACTCTCCCGGGTATCGAGCAGGTGCTGTGTCCTCGGACGAAGCATACCACGCATCGACCGATTGTTCAGGACTTGAACAATACGAGCGGGTCCGGAAATGGTCAAGCGGCTTCTACAAGCTTCCCGCGATATAGTGCTCGAGCTGATCGATCACGAACTCCTTCTCGTGGATGACCGCCTTCACCACGTCGCCGATGGAGACGAGCCCGATGAGCTCGGAGTCCTCGAAGACGGGAAGGTGCCGCACGCGATTCTCGGTCATCACCGCCATGCACTCCTCGACGGTACGGTCAGGTGCGATTCCCCGGACCTGGCGGGTCATGACCTCCGAGACGGCGATGCGTCTGAGATCATCCCCGTGCTCGAGCACGTGGCGGGCAAAGTCCCGCTCGGAGAAGATGCCCTGCAGGGTGCCCTGCGAATCGATGACGAGCAGCGCGCCGACGTTCTTCTCGCGCATCCACTCGAGCGCGTCATGCGTGGTAGCCTCCGGTTGGATGGACCACACGTCGCTTCCCTTGTGCTGGAGAATCTCTCGTACGGTTTCCATTGACGCCTCCTCGCGAAAACGGTGCTCTGCGCGTCCGCAGCCGCCGCCGGCGGCGGCCCGCTGCGGCCGGCTGCCGCGGCCGGCCCGGGGCGCAGGCTCATCCTCTAGTGTAGGACGCCAATCGATAGAATGATAGCGGAAAATTTTCCGGCCGGACCGAAGCGCGAGCCGGGCTCAGGGGCAACCCGAGCCCGCGCAGTGGGTCCGAAGGTGCCGGGGCCTCCGCCTCACCCCTCAGGCAGCGGCGCGAGGATCTCGTCGATGCGCTCCATCACTGAATCATTGAGCTTCTCGAGCACGTCGATGGCCTTCATGTTCTCGGTGACCTGCTCGGGCCGGGAGGCGCCGGTGATGGCGGTGCTCACGTTCGGGTTCTTGAGGGTCCAGGCAAGGGCGAGCTGGGCCATGGAGGAGCCGAGCTCCTTCGCGATGGCGCCGAGCTTCGGCACCGCATCGAGCAGTGCTTTGCGATCCTCGCTGAGAAGACGCTCTCTCAGCCACTCGTAGCCGGGGAGGTTGAGGCGCGAGTCCTCGGGGACGCCGTCGGTGTACTTTCCGGTGAGGATGCCGGAGTACAGCGGCGACCAGATGGTCGTGCCGAGCCCGATCTCCGAGTACAGGCG